>JAUIGA010000111.1 GCA_030430125.1 Chloroflexia bacterium
CTGGCGCGCGCCAGACGGGATGATCGAGCGGTTCCTCGGCGACGATCCCGAATCAAGCGCCAATGCGCTTACCGAAGCGCTGGAGTGTGGCGCGCCGGTCGAGTCGGTCAGCCAGGCTTTGGTCTACGCCGCCGCATTGCGTGTGGCCAGGTTCCACACAAGCAACGAGTTCAGCGACTGGATCACCGTGCTGCACACCTTCACCTACGTCAACGCGACCCACCAGCTGGTACGGCGCGCGCCGTCGCCGGAGCTGCTGCGCGGTGTCTACCACGGCGCGATGCGACTCTATCTCGACCGGTTCCTGAACATGCCGGCGGCGCGGTTGCCGGAGGAGTGGCCTGCGGCGCTCCAGTCCATGTCGAGCGATGCGGAGACCCTGTTGAGCGATCTGGAAGACGCATTCGACCGCGAGCAGCAGGTAGAGCTTGCCGGGCTGCTCACCTGGCGGTATCTCTCGCTTGGTCACGACGCGACTCCGCTGATCGCGACCCTCGGGCACCTGCTGCTGCGCGAAGATGGCGAGTTCCATTCCTACCAGATGCTGGAGGCGGGCATTGCCCTGCATCGCGAGCTGGCGCCCGTCGAGCCAGAGCGAGCGAACCGGACATTGGTCGCGGTCGCGCGCTACCTCGCCGGGCACGCACCGACGAGCCGATCAATGCTGCAGACCGCTCGCATCGCGCGCCGCCTGGCCGCCGGCGAGGACTTGTACGAGGAGGTCGACTAGTTCCAGGGCATCGTCCAGCCTGCATCAGGACTGCGCCGCGCATTTGGGCACCCAAGGGTCACCGCAAACGAGGCGCTGTTGCTGGGGTAGCCTGCGTGATTGACCTCAAGGACAGTTCAGGTTGTAGGGTGGGTGCATCTCGGTGAGCCGATGGACACGGGTCCGAAGGTTCCACGTGTGGATGTTGCCCACCATGACGAATGCTCCTGATACGAACGCCGCCGTAATCGAATCGTTCCGGGCCAATGCCGGTCAGGTGCCGGCGCCCTACGACGACCCGCCGCCGATGGCCCTGCTGCACACCATCGGCGCGCGGTCGGGACGCGAGCACATCGTGCCCATGCGGTGCCTGCCCGAGGCCGACGCCGTCGTGGTCTTCGCGACGGCGCATGGAAGCGAGCGCCATCCGGACTGGTATCGCAACCTGATCGCGAATCCGGATATCGTCATAGAGCTCGGCGCCGACACCGTCCCGGTGCATGCCACCGAGCTGGTCGGGGACGAGCGAGAACGGGCGATCGCTCGCTGGATTGCGAGGGTGCCGCCAGTCGCGGCGGTGTTCGAGCGGACGGCGAGACCGGTGCCGGCGATGCGACTCGCGTTCGCCAGCGGGGTCGCGGACGTGGCGGCTACACATTCGGACACGGATTGACCGGGTAGGCTGGGAGGATGATATCCAGCGGCCACCCGCCCCGACAGGTACCGACAGGGAGTCCGAGTAGATGAATTTCTCCGCCTGGTCATCGCTTCGCAGCGTCATGCACGCGGCGGAGGAGCAACGCCCGGTATCGCGGGTCACGCTCAGGAGGGTCGCATCCTTCGCGCGCCCGCACCTGCGACAGCTGATGCTGTTCCTGGTGCTGAGCGTTGTCACCGCGGTACTTGCCGTGGCGACACCGATCCTCGCCGGTAGGGTCGTGGATGCGATCGTCGAGGGCGAGAGCCAGCGGACCGTGATTGGAATCGCGGTGGTGATCGCCGTGATCGCGGTCGCCGAGACCGGAATCGGCCTCGTCTCACGGTGGTTGTCGTCCAGCATCGGTGAGGGGTTGATTCTCGACCTGCGCACGGCCGTGTACGACCACGTGCAGCGCATGCCGATCGCCTTCTTCACGCGCACGCGCACCGGCGCGTTGGTCAGCCGCCTCAACAATGACGTGATCGGCGCGCAACGCGCCTTCACCAACACACTTTCCGGCGTGGTCAGCAACACCGTGATGCTCGTGCTCACTCTCGGCGTGATGACGGGTATTTCGTGGCAGATCACGGCGTTCGCGCTCATCCTGCTCCCGATATTTGTGCTTCCGGCGCGGCGCATGGGCGCCAGGCTGGCGAATCTCCAGCGTGAGGCGGCCAACTTCAACGCGACGATGAGCACCCAGATGACCGAACGGTTCTCGGCCGGTGGCGCGACGCTGGTCAAGCTGTACGGGCGGCCGGAGGAGGAGTCCATCGAGTTCGCTGAGCGGGCGGGACGGGTGCGCGATATCGGTATTCGCCTGTCGATGCTGCAGTGGATCTTCATGAGCGCCCTGACCCTGGTGTCGTCGCTGGCGCTGGCGCTCGTGTATGGTCTCGGCGGGTACTACGCCCTGAACGGTTCCCTCGAGGCAGGTTCAGTTGTCGCGCTCGCGTTGCTGCTGACGCGGCTGTACGGTCCGTTGACGTCGCTGGCGAACGCGCGGGTGGACGTGATGACCGCGCTTGTGAGCTTCGAACGAGTGTTCGAGGTGCTCGACCTGGAGCCGCTGATCCAGGACAGCCCGGATGCTCGGAAGGTCCCGGAGGGACCGGTCTCGCTGGAATTCGAACGTGTCTCGTTCAGCTACCCAACGGCCGACAAGGTCTCCATCGCGTCGCTGGAGGATGTCGGGACCCTCGACACCCTGGGAGGCGTCGAGGTGCTCCACGACCTGTCCTTCACCGTTGCGGCCGGTGAGATGGTTGCGCTGGTGGGGTCGTCCGGCGCCGGGAAATCGACCATCGCCCAGCTCATCCCGCGCCTCTACGACGTGGATGACGGAGCAGTGAAGATTTCCGGATACGACGTGCGACAGCTAACGGCCGCATCGATCCGCGATGCCGTCGGCATGGTGACGCAGGATGGCCATTTGTTTCACGAAACCATCCGAGCGAACCTGCTGATTGCCCAGCCGACCGCCACCGATGATGATCTGTGGCACGTGCTTCGGCGTGCCCGCATCGAGGATTTGGTGCGGTCGTTGCCTGACGGCCTCGACACGGTTGTCGGCGAGCGTGGGTACCGGTTTTCCGGCGGCGAGCGTCAGCGACTGACCATCGCGCGGCTTCTGCTGGCGCAGCCCCGCCTGGTGATCCTGGACGAAGCCACCGCGCATCTCGATTCGACCTCGGAGGCGGCGGTCCAGTCGGCACTGGGCGAGGCGTTGGTGGGTCGCACCGCCGTGGTGATCGCGCACCGTCTCTCGACCGTCCGGGCCGCCGACCAGATCCTGGTCATCGAGGGTGGACGCATCGTCGAGCGCGGCGGGCATCGTGATCTGCTCGCGGCTGGCGGACGCTACGCCGAGCTCTACCGGACACAGTTCCAGGAACAGGCGGCGGAACGCACCGCCGCGGATTGATTGCGGTGGGCTGGCCCGACCTGCAAGGAGTCGTACGCGGGAGCGTCACGTGTCGCCTATCTACGCCCTCTTGCCGAATCCAGGTTGTTCCTTCGGTATCGAAGCGTTGCGCATTCCCTGCGGCGGCCTCGACACACGGTGGGCGCAAGTCAGTCGCGGTCGGCACACGTGACAACGCATCCTGCGTCAACAGCTGGTCGTTTCGGACTGGTAACGTCGCTCCATGCATCTCGGGTAACTTCGCAGAAGCCGTCAATGTTGACCGATCTCAAGAGCCATTGTGTCCTTTGCGTCGCGAAGGCGTCATGAGACCTCAGAACTGCGGGCTGCCATACCAGTCGTCGTCAAGCACCATGCTCAACCAGTGAAGTGGCGCCGCATCGTACCGGTGCGGCTTGTCCTGGGGCTGGTGCAAGAGTGCACGACGAAAGACCCACGCGCGCACGACTTTGCCCAGATTGCACGCCAGTGTCGACAACCGCACCAGCATCCGGCGTGGCGCAAGATCGTCGAAGACCTCCAGATAGCTGTCTCGCAGTTTCGCCAGCGCAGTATCGCCGGGCTCGATACCGGTCAGCCGGACCGTCTCGCGCAGCGGCATCAGGAGGCTGGCGAATGGATGGGCGACGACACAGTCGCCCCAATCGATGAACTTCAGCAGATCGACATCGCCGGACCGCGGCAGCAGGACACTCTTGAGATGGAGGTCGTTGTGATCGATGCTGACCGGTATCGGGCCCACGTCGAGCTCCTCCGCCCATTTGTTGATCGTATCGCGATGTGATGCGATCTTCCGGAGCGTGGCGATGTCCACATGGTGTTGACTGTTTCTTGCGTCGTCGGCTATGTCTCGGAGCAGTGCGTCGAAGTGTCGCGGAATTGAAACTGGCCGCCAGTCCGCCACCCCAAGCTCCAGGAACGAACCAACGCTGGTGGCTAGGGAACGTTGCATCTCGGCGTATCGTGGGAGCACTTCGGCCATTGCCTCAACCACCGTGATTCCGTCGAGTCGATCTTCGAACAGGACGCCGCCATGTGGCAGGAGCATCCAGCCACGCCTGGTGTCCACCGCCAGCGGTCGGACCACGCGATCAGAGGCGACTTCGGCCAGGTGCGGATAGATCGACGCTTCGAACGACGTCGCCGGGGAAGTGGCCTTGAGCCAAAACACGCCGTCGCTGGTCTCTGTGCGCAGCACCGTCCCCCACGGGCGAACCCGTGTCTGAACGACCTCGCCTGTCCGCGCGATGCCGGCATCGGTCAGCCTTGCATCGATCCAGCCGACTGCGTCCGCGCGCCACGACGGCGTCAGCCAGCGATCCGGTCCGTGGGTGCGGCAACTTCGCTCATCCACGGTCCGATTCCTTTAGCGTATACGATGCCTCGTCGACATCGAGACCGTGTGCGCCTGGGCCCAACTTGCCGAGCTCGTCCTTCGGGTTCGACAACGCGCAGGTGTCCAGCGATAGGCACCCGCAACCGATGCAGGTGGTCAGCTCGTCGCGGAGCCGCACGAGCTGCTCGATCCGGCGGTCCAGGTCGGCACGCCAACCGAGTGACAGTTGCTCCCAGTCATCCCGGCGCGGTGTGCGGCCATCGGGCAACGTGTCCATCGCGCGCTTGATCTCGGCGAGCGGAATGCCGACCCGCTGCGAGGCACGAATGAAGGCGACCCGGCGAAGCGTTTCGCGCTTGTATCGACGCTGGTTTCCGGATGTGCGCCGGCTGTTGATCAAGCCCTGCCGTTCATAGAAGTGGAGGGCGGATACGGCCACACCGCTGCGTTGGGCAACCTGTCCAGGGGTCAGCTCGGCGCTTGTCGGTGTTGGGGGCTTCACAGAATCCTCCCGAGGGTGATTGCGGTCACGTCTGCGGGACAGCGGGACGCAGCCGTCCGTACCGCGCCATCACCTCGCGAAGCAGATGGTGGGGCAGGGCTTCGGTGACGTGGCCATCCCGTCCCGTCATGGTTTCCGCCGCGATGAGCGCGTTGAGCACGGCTTCCTCCGTTGCTTCGACGGTCGCGACGAACAGGTCGTCGATGCGCGAGTCGTTCAGGAATGACATCGGGCGGCGCAGGTTGGTCGACATCCGATCGACACGGTTCTCAATCGAATTGGAGAAGGCCAGCAGCAGGTCGCCAGAGGAGTGCCGGGCGACGGCGCCGGCACGAGCGAGACCGAGCATGCCGCGCCGACACAGCCGGCGCAACTGGCGATCCGACAGCGGCGCGTCGGTGGCGATGACCACAATGACGGAGCCATCCTTGCCCGCCTGCGGTGCGTCCGGGAAGGTGCTCAGTTCCCGGCCGACGGGAACGCCTTCCACGATCAGATCGGAGCGTTGCCCAAAATTCCCCTGGATCAGCGCGCCGACCGTGAACGCCTCGCCGTCGAGCTCGACGACGCGCGATGAAGTTCCAATTCCTCCCTTGTAGCCGAAGAGGCGCATGCCGGTGCCACCACCGACGTTGCCCTCGGCAACAGGACCGGAGGTAGCACAGTCGAGCGCGCCGATGACGTGCTCTTCCGTGACATGCTGCCCGGTGATGTCGTTGAGATAGCCGTCATAGGTTTCGGCGACGACTGGAATCACGAAGTGCGCATCTCCAAGGCTGGGTTCACGGCGCGCGATCCAGTCGACGCACGCGCGATGCGCTGTTCCTACCGAGAGGGTGTTGGTCAGCAACACCGGTGTTTCGAGCAGGCCGTATTCGTCAACCTGCGACCGCCCGGTGATCTCGCCAGAGCCGTTCAACACCTCGATCGCGGCAGGTACCATCGAGCGGAAGATCGAGTCGTCGTGCGGATGAATCGCCGTGACGCCGGTGCGTGCGGGCCCGTTTTCGTGGATGACGGTCGTGTGCCCGACGCGAACGCCGGGTACATCGGTGATGGCGTTGTGTGGCCCCGGCCGCATGGCGCCGCAGGTGATGCCGAGATCGCGCAGGCGTGGACGTTGGGCGGTGGCGGTCGTGGTGTCGGGTATCGGTATCACCGAGATATCCTCAACTAATATTGAGCTTCAATAGCGACAGTGTATACCGACGAGCGGTGCCGGTGCCAACACCTCATGATGCCGCGGGAAGGTTCTGGCCGAGGAATCGTACCCAGTTGCCGTTCATGATCGCCGCGATGTCTTCGCTGCCGTATCCTCGGTCGGCGAGCATGGTGGCGATTCGCTGGAGGTCGGCGATGGTGTCCAGATCCTCTGGCGTCTGTTCGGTGCCATATCCGCCGTCTAAGTCGCTTCCGATCGCGACGTGTGCGGCGGAGCCGGCGAGCTGGCAGTAGTAATCGATGTGGTCGACGATCGCGTCCATCTTGAGTCCGGCTGGGGTCGTCTCGCCCCGGACCCACCCCGGTTTCAGCATCCAGGCATCGCAGACGACACCGATCACCGCATCGCGCTCGATCAGCCGCCGGATCATGTCGTCGCTCAACTGCCGGTCACCGGGCACGAGCGTCCGCGCATTCGAGTGGCTGGCCAGTACCGGTCCGTGGAACCGGTCCAGCGCGTCGTGGAAGCTCTCGTCGGTCAGGTGTGATGCGTCGAGAATCATTCCCAGCCGATCCATCTCCGTCACCAGCGCCCGGCCCTTGTCCGTAAGCGGCCCGGCGCTGTCAGTGCCGAACGCATAGGCGCTTGGCCCGTAGTGCGCCAGCCCGACCGCTCGGAGCCCATCCTGCCACCAGCGTTCCGCCTGATCGGGCTCGACGATCGGGTCGGCGCCTTCCATCAGCAATACGAAGCCGATCGGACCCCCACCGGCGAGCGACCCCTCGGTGGTGGACGACATGTGCGACGCCAGATCCTCCCGGGTTCGGATCATGCGCAGCTCGCCCTGCCGTTCGAGTTCCCGGTAGTAGGCCAGCTCGCCCTGCGCGTGGGCGTGGGCTGATTCGTGAGTGCGGTAGTCGAGCGGCGACGGACCCTCCGGGTTAACCCGGGCGAGCACCGTGGCCAGGCAAAGTCCGATTCCACCCCGGCGCAGATCGGGCAGGCTGACCGTGCCCGCTGCGCGACCTTTGTCGGTCATCCCGGCTTCGATCTCGCGGGTCTCGTGGGCTGTACGGCGGAGATCGCGATTCCAGACCAGCGCGTTCAGGGCAAGGTCGAGATGCGCGTCGACGATGAGCATGAATCAGTTCCTTTGCGTGCGTGGACGGCCTGCGCCGCGGAGGAAGAGCGGTTTCCCGTGGTTGACCTGCCCCCATCTTCACGGAGACTGCTGCAGCCGGCAAGTGGGGGTGGTGCCTGTCGGAACTGGCCTTCAGGCGCCATGTCGGTGATTGTCATAAATATGATCGGTGGATACCATGGGTGTGGGACCACCGTTCGATATCTGCCTGCAAGCAATGACAACTCGTATCCAGCCGACGGTTGCACTCAGGGGCAGAGTATTCGCCTCCGCGATTGCCCGCGAGGAAGGGAACGGCGCATGAGCTGGACGACCGTGTGCGACATTCGCATGACCAGCTATCAAGGCAACACCGCGATCGACAGCTCGGACTTTGACAACGATGCGTCCGCGCTCGGCGGTGCAAGCCTCAATTCAGGATACGTCGGATTTTCTGGCGGCGATGACCAGCTCGAAGTTCCGGTGCGCGACGACTCGCTCGGGCGCTTCGCCGGACTTCGCGTGCAGGCGCTGGTTCGACCGGATGCGATTGCGCACCGCTACAACATCGCCGAAGGATGGATGTCCTTCGCGCTGTTCATCGAGGCGGACGGCCGGCTGATGGGTACCGTGAACGACGGGGCCAGGTGGGTTGGAGTGGGCAGCGGGGCCAACCGGGTGTCGCCCGGTGTGTGGTCGCGCGTGTCGTTCGAGTACGACGGTGTGAGTATCGCGAAGCTGACTATCGACGGCGCCACGGTCGGCAGCAGGTTCGACCTGTCGGCCACGCTGCACCAGCCGCAGCAGGTGATCGCGCTCGGGCACTGGCCTCGGGGCGATGACCGCTATACCTTGCGCGGTGCGCTCGGGCATGTACGGATCGAGCGGCGCGACTTCGAGGATGTGTGGCGGGACGCAATGGCCGTCGCTTTCTGTCGACGCCGGTTGACGCCGGCACAGGCCGATGCGAGGCGCGAGCTCGAATACCTGTTCACGACGCTTGCACCGGGAGAGCGCGAGCGGTTGCGGAACTGTGCCATCGAGCAGTCGGCGCGCATGCGGGCGTTGTTCAACGAGCTGCGGGGCGAATCGACTCGCGATGTCGCGAGGCAGCGCGCGTTGGGTGATGCCCTGCGGGGCAGCTGGTGCTGCGCCTTCAACCCCGTGGCGGCCCGTGAAGCGCTGCTCGACTGGTTCCGTGCGGTGGGCGGGGAGCACGGATCGCCCGCGCACGAGCAGTTGATGGCGCGCATCGAGGAGTTTCTGGACATCGGTTCGATGTGTGCGTGGGAAGGACAACCATACGACCGCATGCGCGAGCTTGGCCAAATCCTGTTCCCGGAGCTGCGGACATTCGAAATGGACCTGCGCGAGGTCGCCGGAACGATCTAGAACGGGGGCGACATGGCACAGCGAATCGATGTCGGTTGCGGAAGGCCGGCCAATGCAGCCTTGAAAGACGTTCATCAGCGGCTGGTACAGATATTCGCACCGATCGTCTTCTTTGACCCGCAGGAGCAGTACTTTCCTGTTGACCTGCCCACCACGATCCAGCACTCGTCGCTCTGGCAGATTGAATCGGACGCCACGCCGCAGCGATCCCGGCAGGTGAAGGCCACCGGTCAGATTCAACCAACCCAGGATCTGCCGACCGCGACCGGCTCCCACTACACCACGGTTGCGGGCACTGGCACGTTCCAGAAGACGCTTGAGGGTCAACCCCCCTTCAGCATGCCCACCCCGCTGCTGGACCAGGTGCTTGCCAAATACACGTCGGGAGACATTCCCGCTGAATTGACGATGTATGCCACGGTATGCTCTGCGACCGAGCTGCCTGGCGCGTTTCAGGTCCGCAATTGTGAGCA
>JAUIGA010000112.1 GCA_030430125.1 Chloroflexia bacterium
AAAGCGAAGCGATGAGTTCCAGCGCGATCGGAGTCCGGTATCGCGCCTTGACCTTGAGTCCCATGACGGTGCGGCAGCAAGCTGCCGTGCGCTTCGCGCGGGGAGGGTGTCTACCCCCCAGCCCCCTTCCTCCGGAAGGGGGAGCAATCCCCTCCATTGGAGGGGCGTGACAGCCGGGGAGGGCTCGACAAGCTCGGGGTGACGGTGAGGTGGTGTGCGGAGTCTGTCAACTGTTGAGCCGGCGTGGGAGGTATGGCCCGCGCCTGCATTGGTCCCGACTTGCGGCGAATGTGCGGGCAAGCCCTCCGCTACGGGTGTTTGGGGGAAGCGACGGTGAACCCGCCAGCCTCACCAGCCGCTGGGGGATACCCTCACCCGCCGGGCAGGCAAACCCGACCGCCAACTCTCCCGGTTGCCTGCTTCGAATCCATACGACACCGGCGCACCATTGGAATCGTGATCGAACGGGTCTATCCGTCCCTGTCAACGACGTCCAAGGAGCGCAGTCCATGTCGCTATCGTTTCTCTCCCCTCAGAGGCTCGCCGGGGCCAGCGCGCGCCACCCGTGGCGCACCCTCGGTGCCTGGGTCGCCCTGCTGGTGGCGGTGACCTTCCTCGGCAACACCTTCGCCGGCCCCATGTCCGGCGACGGGGGCGAGTTCACCAACAACCCCGACTCGCAGGTCGGCAGCCAGCTGATCGACACCCACTTCGGCGAGAACGCCACCGCCAGCGAGACGATCGTCATCCATTCCGACACCTACACCGTCGACGATCCCGGTTTCAAAGCCGTGGTCGATGCAACTATCGCCAGCCTGGAGCCGTGGTCGGGTGACCTCGCCTCGGTCGCGAACTACTACGAGCTCGACGCCGCCGGCGCGCCAGAAGCCGCCGCGCTTGTCTCCGCCGACGGCAATTCGCTGATCATCCCGGTTGCCTTCAACCAGGACGACGACGAATATGCGGACCGCGGCGAGGACTGGATCGAGGACGCCCAGGCGGCGGCTACGGACGACGTGGCGGTCTACTCCGTCGGCGATCTCAGCGGCGACGCGACCTTCGGCAAGATCGCCGAGGAGGACCTCAGCAAGGAGATCAGCATCGGTCTGCCGGTCGCCGGGCTCGTGCTGGTCGTCGTGTTCGGCGCGCTCATCGCCCCGATCCTGCCGCTGGCGGTCGGTCTCGTCTCGATTGCCGTGACTAGCGGATTCATCCTGCTGCTCGCGAATGTGCTGGTGCTCGACGACACGTCGATGAGCCTGATGAGCATGATCGGGCTCGCCGTCGGCATCGACTACGCGCTCTTCTTCTTCGAGCGCTTCCGTGAGGAGCGTCGATCCGGCGCCCCCAAGATGGACGCCATCGAGCGGGCGGGCGGCAGTGCCGGCAAGGCCGTCATGTTCTCCGGCGCGACCGTCATCCTCGCGCTGCTCGGGTTGCTGCTGCTGCCGATCGACTTCTTCCACGGCATGGGCATCTCCTCCGCCCTGGTGGTGGTGGTCGCGGTCGGCGCGGCGATGACGTTGCTGCCGGCGATGGTCCGCCTGATCGGCGACTGGGCGAATGCGCCGCGCTTTGGCCTCATGCGCAAGCTCAAGCGACAGGACACGACCGGCTACCGCGAGTTCGAGACGAAGATCGGTACCGGACTCTGGGGCCACCTCGCCACCGCCGTCATGCGCCGTCCGGTCGCATGGCTGATCGGCTCGCTCGCCATCCTGCTTCTGCTCGCGGCGCCGGTCCTGTCGATGAACATCGGCAGCCAGGAAACCAGCGCGCTGCCCGACACCGATTTCACCCGCGGCTACCGCGTCCTTGCCGAGGACTTCTCCGCCGGCCTGGACTCCCCGGTGCGGATCGTTGTCTCCAGTGACGCCAACAATGCCGAGACCATCGACGCGTTTGTGGCCACGCTGCAGGCCGACCCCGACTTCGGCGCGGTCGAGACCGTTGCCAGTCCCGATGGCGAGATCACGCTCGTCAACGCGATCACGAAGGCCGACCCGTACTCCCACGACGCCGAGGATGTCGTCCAGCACTTGCGCAACGAGGTTGTGCCGACCGCGTTCGGCGACCAGGCCAACGAGGTGTTCATCACCGGCGCCACCGCCGAGACGATCGACTTCGACACGGCCCTGATCGACAGCCTGCCGCTCGTGTTCGGGTTCGTGCTCGGACTCAGCTTCCTGTTGCTGATGGTCGCGTTCCGCTCGCTGCTGGTGCCGCTGACCTCGATCCTGATGAACATCCTCTCGGTCGCGGCGGCCTACGGCGCCCTGGTGATCGTGTTCCAGTACGGCGTCGGCGCGAGCCTGTTTGGATTCACCGAGGTCGACACGATCACCGACTGGCTGCCGGTGATGCTCTTCTGCATCCTGTTCGGCCTGTCGATGGACTACCACGTCTTCCTGCTCAGTCGCGTACGCGAGCACTTCGACCACACCGGCGACAACGAGGAGGCGGTGCGAGTCGGCCTCCAGCAGACGGGCCGCCTGATCACCGGCGCGGCGCTGATCATGGTCGCGGTCTTCTCCTCGTTCGCCGGCGGGCGGCTGGTGGAGATGCAGCAGATGGGCTTCGGCCTCGCCTTCGCGGTTTTGATCGACGCCACGCTGATCCGGACGATCCTCGTCCCGTCGGTGCTGAAGCTGTGCGGCAACGCGAACTGGTACTTCCCGCGGGGGTTGGGGTGGCTGCCGGACGTGCGCGTCGAGGGCGATCTTGCGCCGGTCTCGTTGCCGCGCCGGCCGGAGGGCTGGCACCCCGAACCGACCGAGCCGACCCTGGGCCGCGCCCCGGTCGGGGAATAACGTCCCCACAAACGGGCGGGGCTTGTTCCCGCCCGGCCGCCCGCAGGGCGGCACGGCGTTCCGATTCGCGCGATCGTCCGTCCGGGCCGGCACACGACCGGCCCGCCGTCCCATCCGTGTACGGGCGGGGCTTGTCCCCGCCCTCGAAGGGAGCCCACAAGGGGCTCCCGTACACGAAGAGTCTTGCGTTATCGATTCAAGGAGGCCACCCGTGGCCCTGTCATCGCCGCCAATCACCCAGCGCCCCGCCGGACCCGACACGGCCGGTATCCGGGAGCGCCATCGGCAGTCCCGCGTCGCCACGCCCGCAACAACCAGGCCGGCGCGCTTCGGCGGCTGGCGGCTCGCCTTCGAGGTAGCGCTCGTCGCCGTCGCGGCGCTGTTGTACTTCGTCGTGCGCGGGTTGATGCACACTCGTGTCGACCTCGCCTTCGCCCACGCCGAGTCGATCATCGACATCGAGCGGGCGCTCGGTATCTTCCACGAATCCTGGCTGCAGGGGCAGCTGCTCGGCGTCGACTGGCTGGTGACCGTCGCCAACCGCGTCTACATCTTCGGCCACTGGCCGGTGATCGCCGCGACGATGGCCTGGCTGGTGTGGAAGCGCCCGGCGGCGTTCACGCGCTACCGCTCGGCGCTGCTGCTGAGCGGGGCGATCGGGCTGGTCTGCTTCGTGCTTTTCCCGGTTGCACCGCCGCGCTTCCTGCCGGAGTACGGCTTCGTCGACACGGTAATGGAACAGACCAGCGCCTATCGGGTGCTGCAGCCGCCCTCCCTGACGAACCAGTACGCGGCGATGCCGAGCCTGCACGTCGGCTGGAACCTGCTGATGGGCATCGCGATCGTCCGGAACACAACCAACCGCTGGGCGCGGGGGTTTGGGTATGCGATGCCGGTGGCGATGTGGCTGGCGACGGTGGTGACGGCGAACCACTACCTGCTGGACGGCCTGGTGGGGTCGGTGGTGGCGCTGATCGGGCTGGCGCTGGCGATCGCCATCGAGCGGTGGCGGGCTGCCCGGCGGTCCGCGCCGGCACCGGACGACACCCCGGTCCGGATCGGCGAATCGACGTGGGCTCGGCGGGACGCCGCGTGACGAGACATGACCGACGTCGCCCTGGTAGGCCCACCCCTTGTGGGTGGGCGCGCCGTGGAATTGCGACCGACCGGGCACGGAGGCCCAGGTCCACCGAGTTGACGCCGGTACGCTCTCCTGATATTGCTCGATTCCGACGACCCACCCGGGCATCGCAGCCCGGGGGCTTCGCGTTGGGGGCCACAACGCTGGTTCCCGCGACATCCCCGTGCCGTGGTACCGTCGAGCCAGCATCCTGACGATCAGGCAAGGAGATGCGCATGAACCGTGAGGTGATCTGGCAGGCGGCGGGCGGCATCGGGCAGGAGCACCTGACGTTCAGCGATCGGGGCGAGGTGCTCATCGCCGACGGGTTCGCGATCGTGAAGCCTGGCGAGACACCGTTGCGCGTCCGCTATCAGGTGGTGTGCGACGCGAGTTGGGTGGTGCGCGGTGTTGCGATCACGACCGAGGTCGGGCACGGCTCTCCGTCAGTGATCGAGCTGCGCGCCGACGGGGAGGGCGCCTGGTTCGACAGCGAGGGCGATCCGCTGTCGGAGCTGGACGGCTGCATCGACGTCGATATCTCCATCACCCCGTACACGAACACCCTGCCCATCCGGCGCCTGAACCTGCAGCCGGGCCAGGTCGAGGAGATCGACGTTACCTACATCAACGTCGAGACGCTGCGGGTCGAGCGGTGGAAGCAGCGCTACACCGGGGTCGAGCCGGGGGTGGTGCGGTACGAGTCGCTGAACTCCGATTTTCGCCGAGATCTCGAGGTCGACGAGGACGGGCTGGTGCGGAACTACCCCGGCCTGTGGACGCGCGTCTGGGCGGGGTAGGGGATTGTCCATCTCGGCGCAGGGACGTGCCCTGATCTTCGATGGCGGCGTAGCGAAATCAACGATCGCACAGGCAGCGAGGACCAGGACTTCCCTGCGGGTGTGGGGAACACTGCGTAGCGGACGTCTTGGCGGCGCTCGCAACGTTGCCATACGAATCTGGCGCGCCGCCAATGGCGTCCCGCCCCGACGATGGGGTGGTGTGAGGCGGAAGGCCATTGCCCGCGCCGCAAGGCAGCGGATCGTAGGGGAGCACCTTGTGTGCTCCCGGTGACGATGCGGGATTGTTAGAGGGAGGAGACAAGGTGCTCCCCTGCGACTGTTCGGCTCGGTGTCAGCCCGTCGGGGTGGCGGGGGCGACGATCGATGCGTCGTCCGGCGCGCCTTCGAATGGCACCCACGTTGGATTCGGCTCCAGCTCGGCGACCCAGGCGTCAGCCTTGTCGATGCCGGTCGTGCCGGTGGGTGGTTCCGGGTAGGCGGTGATGAAGCGTCCATCATAGGAAAGGAAGAAGCGCCAGAGCCGGTCGTCGTCGATCGGGGCCTCGATCTGCCACGTCTCGCCAGATGCCGCGTCCAGCACGACCGCCCGGTTGTAGCCGATCGGCACCACGGCCAGCTCGCCGCCGTCGCGCAGGTGGGCATCGAAGGAGACGATCTGGATCGGATGGGCGTCGACCGGGTCGCTTTCCAGCACCACCTCGAGGGTGGAGACGTTGACGAGCTTGACGACGGCAGGCTTGTCCGAAGGCGACTCCGAGCCCACGCGGACGATATATTGCGGCAACTCGTCATCCCCGAACACCTGCGTCCAGACAGGAGGTACGTAATTGTAGAACTCGGTCAGTGCCGTGGGGTCGGTGACGTTCACCGGGGTGACCGAGGTTCCGCCGTTGTTGTGGCTCAACAGCACGATGTTGGGGTCGGCGGTCGGCAGGAAGTACTCGATATCCGGCCCCGGTTGCTCGGCGATAGGGCGGGACGCGCCCTGAACCAGGCCGTAGTAGCGGACGGTGTCGCCGTTGGCGACGGCGAGGTGCGGGTCGTCTCCGTCCCCGCCGAGGATGAAGCGGGTGTCGGGGTCGATGCCGTCGATCGGCACGTCGACGAAGTGTTCGCCGGTGACGGTGTCCTCGACGCGGATGGCAGGCGCGAACGTGTCCGTCAGGGTCGCATACGCGATCAGTGAGCCATCCGGATTGACTGTAGATACCTGTGAGGTGCCGATTTGACGTGTGGACTGAACGCCATAGGTGACGTGGTCGATCCAGCGACGATCTTCAATCGTGCCGGGCAGGACGAGTGCACGCTCATGGCGAGATACCTCGACTCCGCCTACGCCGGCTCCGTTGGAAATCGGCGTTCCCGGAAGATAGAACCCTTCCTCGCGCCAGGTCACGACTGCAACGTCCGTTCCGGTCACGTAGCCCATGACGGGATAGTGGCTCGCTGGATCGGGTGCGCCGGATTCGTCAGAGAGCAGGAACGAGTCCATCGAGCGGAGGTCGATGATGCGCCAGTCGTTGTGATCGGTCCCGACTGGCGTGACCACCCATGGCTCAGGGCCGCCGCTCCTGGCGAAACCATCCCGGTAGTCGATGCTCCCGTCTTCGGTGAGCATCGCGCTCGGATCGAGGTCAAGCTCGGTGTTGCTGGCGACGTTGAGCAGGCGAACGTCGTCGTGCTCCGTCACCAGCGCGATTACACCCGGCCAGAAGGCGCCGGAGGCGTCCCGCACGCCGGTCGCCAGCTCTTCGCGTTCCTCGCCGCAGCGCCAGGTGAGGGTGCCGTCGCTCAGCGTCGCGTGGGTGGTGTTCTGAAGGATGCTCGGCACGGCGCCGTCGAAGACGGTCACCCACTGGTCGCGGTCGCAGGTGGCAACTGTTTCGGGCGAGGCCACCGGCGAGTAGGCGAGGGCGGGTGCCATCCTCGGCTCGGGGTCGTCGTTCCCTCCGGAGGTGAAGTCGAACGAGCCCCGCAGGACTCCGAAGGCGGCGATGGCGACGAGCGCGACCAGCGCCGCCGTTGCGAGAACTGACAGCCACGACGGGCGCTGGCGTGTCTCGGGGACGGCGGGTTGTGGTGCCGGGATAGATCCAGCAGACGAGCCGTTCGCGGCAAATGGGTGTGGTTGCACGGGCGTCCTCGCTTTCGATGGTTCCGACTCGAAGACTCGCGCGCGGATGCGCCCCCGCTGGGCGCGGGTGGGCTCGGTCGGGGCTGACGGCAGGGCCGCGTCGCGCAGGAGGCGGCTGGCGAACGCGTCCAGGTCGTCCGTAGGCCGGATACGTTCGTCATTCAGCACGTCGTCGAGCCGGTCGGCGGTGTTGTCGGATGCATCAGCCATGCTGGCGCTCCTCGGTGGTCGGGGTGACGGTGGCCGGGTCGAGCATCTCCCGCAGCTTCAGGAAGGCACGATGCTGGGCGACCCGCACCGCGCCGGGCGACATGCCCAGCAGCTCGGCGATCTCGGGGCTGGTCCAGCCCTGGAAGCGAAGCACGACGATGTGCCGCTGGGTCGCGCTCAGCCGCCGGACGGCGTCGAAGATGCGGCGGCGGTCGTCGTTGACTTCCGCCTGCCGGGCTGGGCCGGGCTCCTTCGATGCGAGCAGGGCGGTGTAGTCGTCGATGTCGAGGGCGACGACGTCTCGTCGCTCCTGCGCGATGTCGATGACGACGTTGCGGGCGATGGTCAGCAGCCAACCACCAACGGTCGGCGGGGTGGCGGTGCGGCCGGATTGCCGGGGCTGGAATCGCCCGATTGCGGCGAGCGCGCGGGAGAATGTCGCCGCGGTGGCATCCTCGGCGAGGTCGGGGTCGTGCAGGCGCTGGATTGCGTAGGCGTAGATGCGACCGACGTGACGCTCGTAGATGGCGCCGAACGCCTGGGGGTCGGTGGCCGCGGCCCGGGCGGCGGCGAGATCCGGATCCCGCTCCCGTGGGTTGTCGCAGCCGTTCCTCGCCATGTCCCCTGCCTGGTCCCGTACTCGTGCGAGCGATGCGCAGGATTAACCGGGAATCGGGGAAAGTGTTACATGGGGTGTTGATGGCGATGCGGTTTGCGTGGTCCAGGCGAGCGAGAACGGGAGACACCTGCCCGTGAATTGCGCGTGTCTGCGAGCGCTTTTCCACCATGGACGTCAGCATTCAGACAGTGACCAGACCCCTGGAGACGAGCCCGCCCACGGCGGGGCGGACCTGCCCGTCGGCGTGGGCCGCGCCGGCATCAGGGGCAGGGGGCGATGGCCGCAAATTGGCAGGCTCGGGCCACCGTGCCCGAGCACGTCGCCCTCCCCACGCTTCGATCGTTGCTGGCCAACGACAACTCCGTCACCCAGGGCGAGTGCCGGAGGCCCGACGCGAAGGGTCCCGCGCCAAGCGCAGCGCGATGGGAGACATGTTGCGTCTCTTGAAACCTTCGTCGATGCGCCACCTTCGGTGTCGAGCGCTTCGCGCGGGGACGCCTCGGCGAGCTCGGCGTGACGTTGAGGTGTGGAGCGTGGGTCTGTGGTCAGGGGCGTTGGCCGGGGCCGACGGACAGGCCAGTGTCGGGGCGGGACGACCGGCAGCGTGAGGCATGCCGGTGCGGGTCAGGTCCACTTCACGGCGGTGGTCGGTTGCCAGATGGCCATCGCGTCAAGCAGCGCGGCGGGTGACTCGGCTTCGAGGATGAGGTTTCGGTGCTCGGCGCGGATGAAGCCCGCCGCGACGGCGTGGTCGAAGAATCCACGGAGCGCGCCGAAATAGCCGTTGATGTCGACCATGCCGATCGGCTTGGCGTGGTAGCCGAGCTGCGCCCAGGTGACGATCTCGCAGAATTCGTCGAGGGTGCCGAAGCCGCCGGGCAGGGCGATGAAGCCATCCGAGAGGCGCTCCATCAGCGCCTTGCGCTCGTGCATCGAGCCGGTCACATGCAGCTCGGTGAGACCGCCGTGGGCGATCTCCTTCGATTTCAGCGACGCGGGGATGACCCCGACCACCTCGCCGCCCGCCGCCAGCGCGGCGTCGGCGATCACCCCCATCAACCCGACGTGCCCGCCGCCGTACACCAGCGTCAGTCCGCGTTGGGCGATGGCGGTGGCGAGCTTGCTGGCGACGACGGCGAATGCTGGATCGTTGCCGACGCTCGACGCGCAGAAAACGCAGACGGACTTCACGGATGTTCGCTCCTCGGGCAGTGCGCGGAAAGTGAGCCGGTTCGCCCCGATTGGGGGGACACACCAAGTGTCGCGCCGAGTCGCCTTCCGTGCCAGCCGGGCGGGAGATCAGCAGTGCAAAAGGGCCGGGACAAACCCGGCCCGTACGTGCGATTCGAGACCCGTGGTACTAGTCCTCCGGCGTTGCGCCAGCCGGCGTCTGGACCTCGCCGCCGAGCGACAGCGCGAGCACACCCGGTGCCATCTCGGGCTGCGGGTCAGCCGCCGCCGCGGAGGGGAGTAGGGGACCACCCGCCGGGAAGTAGATGGTGTCGCCGGAGACGGCGGCCTGGGCGTTGATGCCGGCCGACGCCTGGTACTTGAAGACCTCGGTGCCGTCGGCGACGTTGAAGCCGAGGATCACGCCGTCCAGCCCCGC
>JAUIGA010000113.1 GCA_030430125.1 Chloroflexia bacterium
GCGGATACACCGGCGGCTGGGCGGGGTATATCCCCACCGTGGAGGAACGTGAACGCGCGGGGTACGAGGTCGAGACGTCGCCCTTCGCCGAATCTGCCTCGGAGGCGCTTGAGGACCAGGCGATCGCGGCGCTCAAGGACTTCGCCAGCGAGACCTCTTCGTAGGGGCGGGCCTGCCGCAGGCAGTTGCCCGCCCGGCCGGCCGCAGGGCGGCATGCTCGTTCGCGGGAATCCGTCAGGTGTACCACCGTAGCGGGATACCGGTGCCCGCAGGGCGCGACAGTGCTCGCGAGTTGGCATCTACGTAGAATCCTCTTTCGATCATAATCATATCCCCCGCTTCATCAACCAGCCGGCGATCGCGCCGGCAACGACCGTGATCGCCACGAGCAGCACCAGGCTCGTCGTGTCCTGGCCTTCCCCGATCCATGGGTCCTGGATCGCGCGCACCACGAAGGTCAACGGCAGCACGTCGGACACCGATTGCATGGCGTCGGACATCACGTCCGGAGGCGGTCCAGCACCGGAGAGCAGGAACATGGGAAAGAACAGCAACATGCCAACGGCCTGTGCTGCCCGCGCGTTTCGGGTGACCATCGCAATCAGCAGCCCCAGCGTGAGAAAACTTGCCGCACCGATCACGAAGGCGACGAGGACACCGAACGGCTGCTCGGGCAGGCTCGCGTCGTAGAGGAGGCGGCCGGCGATCATCAGCACGACGCTTCCGATCACGGCCATGAGAAACCCAACCACAACCTGGGCGCCCAGCACGCTCCACGTTGGGATCGACGATGCGCGGAAACGGCGCAGGATGCCACGTTCCGCGTAGGCGGCGACATGGACCGGCAGGGCAATGGTCCCGACCGCGCCGATCACGACCCCGACGTAACTGGCGAGGTAGTAGTCCCACGGTGCCACGCCGCGGAAGTCTTCGGCATCCTCGATGGAAAATGATCCGCTGATGACGACCAGGGTGATGAGCGGAAAGGCGAACGTGAAGATCACCGCGAATGGCTCGCGGGCGAACAGTTTCAGCTCGGTCCAGGTGAGCTTAGGAAAGAGTGGCATCGGCGCGCGTACCCTTTCCGTCGTCGGTGAGGCTGAAGTACACCTCCTCCAGCGTCGGCTGTCGCTGCCGAAGGTCGTCCGGGATGATGCCGCGCCCGACGAGCGCCGAAGCGACCAGCGCCAGCACCGGCCCGGTGCCACGGACGACGACACGGTTTCCATCCCGCTGCACGCTGGTCACGACGTCGATATCCTGCAGCCAGGTGACATCCGGCGCGTCGGTGGTGAAGTGCACCTGCAGGTCGGTCGCTGCATCCACGATCAATTGCTGCGGTGACCCGGTCGCCACGATGCGACCGTGATCGACGATCGACAGGCGGTCGCACAACGCTTCCGCTTCATCCATGTAGTGCGTTACCAGCACCACCGTCGCCCCGCTCTCGCGGATCTCGCGGATGAGCCCCCACGCCACCTGTCGGGCGGCGGGATCCAGACCCTGGGTGAGCTCGTCGAGGAACACGACCTCGGGTTCGTTGACGAGCGCAAGCGCGACGAAGAGCCGCTGGCGCTGGCCGCCGGAGAGGTTGCCGAACGATGTACTTCGTTTGTCCGTCAGTCCCCATTGGTCCATGAGCACCTTCCAGTCTGGGCCGGCAGTGTCCACGGAAGCGAACAGGTCCAGCGCCTCCCAGACCTTGATGCGGTCCGGCAGGGCGGATTCCTGAAGCTGGGACCCGATCCGGCGCCGGAGCTGGGTGCGGTCACGAATCGCATCGACTCCGAGCACACGAATCTCGCCGCCGCTCGGCTCGCGCAGGCCCTGGATACACTCCACGGTCGACGTCTTTCCGGCGCCATTGGGACCGAGAATGCCGTAGATCTCACCCTGCTCGACGCTGAACGAGATGTCCTCCACCGCCGCGAGGTCGCCATATCGCTTGCGAAGATGCCCTACCTCGATCACTGTCGCCACGATCGACCTCCAGTGTTATCTGCCGCGGGTTGGACGGTGCACGCTGGCCCGTATGTAGGCCAGCGAACGGGTGCTTCGCTCTCCTGGAATGAAGGTGACATAGGGAGCGGACACTTTTAGGTGCGCACTTGTGGACTATAGTGAACGTCCCTGCGGTTGTCAAATTCCCTGACTTGGCATACCAGTCGATGCTGGGTACGCGTGCCGCGCATCGACGGCATTGCCTCCGCATGGATGGCCCGCGGCCAAAGCCGTATTTACTGGCACTGCGATTATTGCCGCGGTTTGGCAATGGAGTGGTGGCACGGAGCAGGATGGGGTCACCAGGGATGGGAAAGAGCACCATGCAGTCGCCAACCATGAAAACTCTTGAGATCCGTCGCCACGCCGAGCGCCACAAGCCGGGAGACCACCTCAACGCCAGGGGTGTCGCCCGGGCGCGCAACGCCAGCGTACGCGACCGCGCCTATGCCTTCGTCGTCACCAGCCCCATAGAGCGGGCTGTCCAGACCGCCATTGCCATGGGCTACGGTGTAGATGAGGAGGACTGGACCATGGCATCGATGGGCGGGGCCATGGATGCGTTTCCCTGGGATGCCGGATTCGCAGCGATGCAGCAGGCGATTCGTACCGACTGCGCCGCTGCCTGCTATGCCGAGTTCCAGGCGCTCGAGCTGCGCGACCACCTGGCCCGAATTGCGCCACGCGAATCCTTGCTGGTCGTCTCCCACGGCGGTATCGCCGAGGCCGGCATCATCGGCCTGCTCGACGGCGCCGACGTCTCCGGTTTCGGTCCGTCACTCGACTACTGCGAGGGGGCGCGGCTGGACTTCGACGGCGACCGTTGCGTGTGCCTGCGGTTGTTTCGCTTCGATGGCGACACCGAGCGCGAGGGTCCTGTGCTCATGCCTTGATCGCCGATGCGGTTGAATGCCTGACGCAACGCGCCGACTTCATACCGAATCCGGGAGAACCGTTGCCGGAATCAGCCGTAGCGCCGCCCCTGTGGCGGCCCGCGACGCACGGCCGGCACCGGGATGGCACTACACGCGACCCTGCGGTGATCAACCGGCTTTCGTATCACTCGGCGAAGGCCGCCAGTTCCTCGCTGAGCTTGCTCGCCTCGTCGTAAAAGAGCCCGTGACCGCTTTCCTCGAACGAGACCAGCTCGGCGCCCGGAATCAACCGTTGCTGTTCCTCCGCGAAGGGATATGGAACTACCTGATCGTGTACGCCGTGGAAGATGCGCGTCGGGATGGCGATCGCACCCACCTCCGAGCGCAGATCCCGATCGCGCGCCTCTTCGAGTCCGCGGATCGTTGCGTGCGGCGACGCCTCCATCACGATGCCCTCGAACCAGCGCGTGTAGGCTTCGCTTGCTTCCTGCGCGAACATATTGGGCATGAAGGCACTGAAAAACTCGGCACGATTGGCCGCGATGCCGGCCAGCATGCCATCGAACGCCTCCGGTGGAAGACCGTGCGGGGTCTCGGCGTCCGCCATCAGCTTCGGGACCGCTGCGCCCATCAACGCGAGTTTCGTCACGCGCGGATCCTGGCTCGTCGCGACGTAGTGCATGGAGATCGCGCCGCCCATCGAGTATCCGGCTAGGGTGACATCCTGCAGGTCCAGCCTGGCGATGACCGTTTGAAGATCGTTGGCCCACGTGTCGTAATCATTGCCGTGCCAGGGCGTGTCGGACCGGCCGAAGCCGCGTAGGTCCAGGGTGATCACCCGGAACCCGATCCGGGTCAACGCCACGGTTTGCGCTTCGAATATCCGATGGCTCGACGGCCAGCCGTGAACGAGCACGATCGGCTTGCCCTTTCCCCAATCCTGCACGAAGACCCGTACGCCCGCTTCAACCTCGATGTATGGCATGGATGGATTCCCGTCGTTCGTGTGGTCGTTCGCGGATCGATGTGCATCCCGGTGCGCGGCCGACGAGCCGGTGCCCAGAGTCAGGCCGGCTACCCCGGCAGCCGTTGCCGAGGCCCCATAACGCAGGATGTCGCGACGGTTGGGGCGAGGATCGTCGGAACGAGCGTTCCGGCGACGCTTCCAAAACGGTGTCGTGATCACAGGGTTCTCCGTACCGATGCGCGAGCAGGCTGCAATCACCGACATGTGTCGCAGCCGCCCGAGTCTGAACGCGTCTACATCAGGTAGACGAGTGCCTGGCTACGGATGTGATGGGTACTCGCAAACGTGCGGGGACCGTGGGGACGGATGTGCGTTTTCGGCGGAGAGGCCGTCGAGATTCCGTGTTCTGGTTCAAGGGTGTTCGCCGGCTGCGGCCGCGGCAGCGCCCGGCGCTAATCCGGATTCCGCTATGACGGCTCGACGGTCGCGGGCACCTTGTGGATCACCACCTCGTGACGTGGCCCACCGAGCATCGCCAGCAGTCGCTCTGTATCGTGGCGATCCGCGTGCGCGAGTCCGTAGTGCCCGCCGACGAGACCGGATGCCACCGACAGCTGGACCGACGCGAGGCTTACCCGGCGCTGGAGCGGGTCGGCGGTCATCTCGCGTCGCTGGATGCGGGACGCGCGGGTGATCAGCGTCTGCCGCGAGACCGACCGCCATCGCAGCAACAGCGTGCCGTTCTCGACCACCCAGCCGCCATCGCGCCACCGCGCCCAACCCAGCCAGGCGAACAGCGGCGTAGCCATCAGCAGGAGCAGCACCTGCTGCCAGGTCACGACGTCGACCCACCGGTGCAGCCACAGACCGAGCACGGCAGCCGCGATACCGACGAACACCACCCAACCCACCGTTGCGCCGAACACGTAGCGGCGCAGCGACCGTCGCGGCAGTCGTGTCGACATCGGCACGGTGGGGTCGGTGGCGAACTCCGGCGCCGCCTGCCCCAGCAGCGCCCGCACCTCGGCCCGTGGCAGGAAGGGGAACAACACGCCGGAATCGCCCGCCGCACCCTCAGCCTCGCCGCCGGCACTTTCGAATCGAATATCGGCACGGCGGAACGGTTGCCGCAGTAGTTGCTCACCCACAACGATCGCCTGGATTCGCGCAACCGGGATCGTCCTCCGCTTCCGGTCGAGCAATCCATGCTGAAGCAGCAGGTGGTCGCCATCCCGGCGCAGCTCGAATCCGCCGAAGGCGAGGGCCGTGCTGCCGATCGCCAGCAGCCAGGTCAGCGCGGCGATCACGAACAGAAGCGAGGCGACCACGCCGACGCTTTGCAGAGCCTCCGCCTGTTGCCACGGGATGCGGTCCCACCACGACTCTGGCATGATCTCCGCGCCGAACTGAAGGGTCGCGCCGACCACGGCGGCCATCGGTCCGACTCGTCCCGACGTCGCGCCCAGCGCCAGCAGCTCCGGTGTCGAAAGACGCCGCAGCAGCTCCCCACCCGTGGTGGCGGATGGAGTCTCGGTCGCGACCGTGGATGCCGCGCCTGTCGCATCTTCGGCGATGCCGTTGTCGGCCTGGCGCGCTTGCGCCCTCGCGGCGGCAAGCGCCTCCCGCAACTGTGGCGCCTTGTCCTGCGCGATCGCGCGGATGTCGATGTCGGCGGTGCCTCCGGCCGCGGTCTCGACCGTCACCCGCACGATGCCGGCAACACGTTCCAGCGGCGCCTCGCTGACGTTGATCGCCTGGATGCGCCCGTACGGTACCACCCGTTCCTGGCGCTGGACGATGCCCGACCGGACGACCAGCTCGCGATCGGTGAGCGCGTAGCGGAAATTCCACCATTCGATCAGGCTGCCGAGCGCCGCGAGCACGGTGAACACCACCGCGATGCCGATGAGGATCAGCTCCGAGCCACCCCGTCCAACATTCCCGGTGATCAGGATGATTGCAGCGGGAATCACCAGGCCCCGCAGTTGTCGCAGCGTGCCCACGAAGACGAATCGCGGCGACATCCGGTGCCACTCGGCATCGACCGGCGCCGTGGCGGGTGCCGGCGGCGATACCGGTTCGACAGGTGAAGACTGGGGGTGCGGGTCAGACTCGGCCATGCGCCTCCTCGGCGGGACTAGAGATCGTCGTGAATGTTGGCGAAGGTCGCGATCCGGTCGCGCACATCCGCGGCAACCTCGTTTGCCAATGCCGGGATGTAGGCCGGACCGGCCGCCGTGTAGAGCACCACCGATGCGAGTCCGAACCGCCGGTCGAGCGGTCCCCGCCTCGTGTCGACGTGCTGGATGCGCGCCATCGGCACCAGTTGACGGGTACGCGTGAACCAGCCGTGCTGCAGGTCGGCCTCGTCGGGCCGAATGTCGTAGCGCCAGTACCGGTAGCGCAGGTTCGGCGACAACCAGGCGTTCAGGATCGCCAGGGCAAGCGTGATCCCGCTCGCGAGCCACGCCCAGCGCATCTCGAAATCCGGCAGGAAGCGCGCGGCCCCGAACGTTCCCAGCGCGACAATCCCCACGAACATGGCGCCGCTGATGGCGGAACCAAGCCGCCAGAGTTGCCGTGCGCGAGGGTCGAGCTGGTGAAGCGGGTCGGGCAGGCGCTCCGGAACCTCGATCACCCGGGATGTCCCGGCTTCGCCCGCGTCAAACGTGTTCGTTGCCATCGCGATCTCCGTGCCAGGCGCACCGATGTAGAGCGGCCGACCCCGTGTCGGCCCCGGTGTCATCCAAGTATGATGGAACGCGGTAGACCGCACAGCCCGGCTGTGTAACGTCGCGCCGGTGCACGCTGCGATCCTGGCGCGATATTGCAATCAACCGCAGCATCGAGAGGACAGCATGACCGATCAGCCATCAACCGAATCCTCGCCGCGTCGCGTGCTCGTGATCCAGGCGCATCCCGATGACGCCGAATTCGTCTGCGCCGGCACAGTGGCGAAGTGGGTCCGCGAGGGCGCCGAGGTGCACTATTGTTCCATCACCAGCGGCGACAAGGGCTCGCCCGATCCATCCATCTCCGGACCGGAGCTGGCAACCATGCGCGAGCGCGAGCAGCGCAGCGCCTGTGACGTGCTCGGCGTGGCGAGCGTGACGTTTCTCGGATATCTGGACGCGACGCTCGTACCCGACCTCGCTCTGCGCCGGGAGCTCACGCGTGTCATTCGCCGGATCAAACCGGATGTGCTGGTGTGCCAGGATCCGACCATGCGCTACGCCGGGCAGGAGTACATCAACCATCCCGATCACATCGCCGCCGGCGAGGCCGCTCTTGCGGCGGTCTTCCCGTCCGCGCGGGATGTGAAGACTTTCCCCGAGCTGCTCGATGAAGGGCTACAGCCGCACACCACCCCGGAGGTGTACATTTTCGGTGCGCGAGAGCCTGACATCTGGGTCGACATCACCGATACCATCGATATCAAGATCGCCGCGCTGAAGGAGCATCGCAGCCAGGTCGGGGAAAACAGCGAGGAACTGGATGACTGGATGCACGAATGGGGCAGGGAAACCGCTCGCCAGCGCCCGGACGGCTCGAATGGCTTCGGCGAGTTCGCCGAAAGTTTCAAGTACATGAAGCTCGGGTAGGGGGCGAACGAACGGTTCGCCGCCGCCGTAGGGGCGGTCCTGCCGCAGGCAGTTGTCCGCCCGGTGGTCGCGCAGCGGCCACAAGTTCAGTATCGAGGCTGGATTGAGTGTGGCGACCACCAACCACGGACGTGATTTCGGAGCGAAAGGGATATCGTCATGATTCCAGCAACTGTCGGCGCATTCATTCTCGATCGCGTCAAGAACGAGATCTTCGCAACACCGGAAGAAGCCGAACAGGCCGTCGAGGCGATCGAGGAATCGATCATTGCCAACGACGACCATATCGGCACGGTGTACACCGACGCTGACGGCAACGCGATCGGGCAGGCGGTACGCATGCTCAACGTCGCTATCTACGTCGTCTCGAACGAGCAGAGCGACCCCGAAAAGGACCTCCTCGCCGCGATGCGGAACCCCGAGAGTGAGGTCATCTTCCACACCGACGGTGGTCGCGTCTCGCGGGTCATCTACATTCCGCCCGAACAGCCCGCCGCGTTAGCCGGTCAGGATGTGAAGGGGTTCCGCGCCGACGACATTTGACACCGAACCCGGCTGAACGCCAACGGTTCCGTAGCGGAGGTGCTTGCCCGCGCTCGCCGATCGACGCGAGACATGCCGGGCGCGCGGGCAATGCCCTCCAGGTCACCCGCTGGGCGGCAACCACGGTTCGAGTTGCAACCGGCATCATCTTGGCAATCGAGTGATGCCTGGCGAAGGACTTTGCTTCGGGTTCCGAAGCTACTCCTTGCGCCGTCGCACCACCATGTCGAACCGGTATCGCTTCGTGATCGACCCACCGAACTGCGCGTCCATCAGGTCGCCGATGCACCCCATCAGCCCCGACTGATTTCCCTCCGGCAGGCGCAGCGTCGTCGAGTAGGTCGAGATCAGCGACAGGTAGTGATCCCGGTCCGACGGGACATCCACCAGCCAGTATTGGGACTCGCTGGCGCTGAACCCCGGCAGCCCATCGAGAAGCGTGGCTCGGTGGATCGGGTCATGCGGCGAGCGCAGGCGGTGTTCAGGGTAATTGGGGTTCCAGTAGTTGGGGTCCCATTGCTCGTAACATGACTGCGCCGCCTCGAAGAAAGCCTGGTCGCCACCGGCGACGTGCAGGTAGTGCAGCAGCGCCGCGTGGCCGCCCGGCCTGACCACCTTCGGCAGCCGTTCGTTCAGCACAGGCCGGTCGATCCAGTGCAGCGACGTCGCCCCGATCGCCAGGTCGAAGGGCACGCCATCCCATTCCCAGGCAGCGAAATCCCCAACGACCACATCGACCAAACCGGTCCCACCCAGGTCGCGCTCGATGATCGCGGCCATCGTCGCGCCCGGTTCCAGCGCGGTCACGTGGCACCCGCGCCGGACCAGCTCCGCCGTCGCGATCCCCGTGCCCGCACCGATCTCCAGCACCCGCGCGCCTGGCTCGATTCCGGTGATCTCGAACAGCGCATCCCAGATGACATCGGGGTACCGCGGCCGCGTCTTGTGGTAGCGCTCGGCGACCGAGTCGAACCTCAGCCCGAGCAGATCGTCATGCCTGGTCATCGGTCTTGGTTCCTCGTTGGTGCTCGGGATAACCGATGTCAGCTTTCACTGAACAATTCCGGTGCCCACTGTCGCACCCGTTCGGCGGACTTCGAAACGTCGATGGCGTCGTTGTCGATTCGCAGGTATCGATAGTCGCCCTTCGTGGCGGCGAACGTCGTGTCTTCCGGGTCCACCTGATCGACGTGGTCCCGCCATTCCTTCGTCGATGACTTCGGCCGCTCGATTCGACGCACATCCCGT
>JAUIGA010000114.1 GCA_030430125.1 Chloroflexia bacterium
CCGAGCTCGAGCACGTCGCCGGGCGATCCGTACCCGCGCTGCACGATCGCCTTCATGCGGAAATCCCCTGGTGCCACGTTCGCAAGACCCTCGTCATGTGCCGGCATGACCGTTCACGGTGATGACCACCTTGCCTCGGGCGCGACCGGTTTCGACATACCGGATCGCTTCGGGGATCTCCGTCAGAGGGTAGCTCCGGTCGATCACCGGCGTCACCGTGCCGGCCTCGATCAGCTCCGTCAGGTACTCCAGGTCCGCCCGGCTGCGCTTCGCGACCAAGGTGATGAGCTTCTGGCTCACGAACGGCGATTGCACCGTCGCCTTGACGATTCGGTTGACCGGCCCGATCCAGCGTCCCTTCGAATCGCCGCTGCACAGCACCAGCGTTCCGTCCGGCGTCAGCGCCCGGCGGCAGGCCGACGGCGACGCCTCCCCTGCCACCTGGAAGATCACGTCGTACTTCCGCTCGCTCCGTGTGAAGTCCTCTTTGGTGTAGTCGATCACGTGGTCCGCGCCGATCGATCGCACCAGCGCGACGTTCCGCGTGCTGCAGACGCCGGTCACATTTGCCCCCAGCACCTTCGCGATCTGCACGGCGAAGGTGCCCACGCCGCCCGACGCGCCGATGATCAGGATCTTTTGCCCCGGCTGGAGTTTCCCCGCGTCCCGCACCCCCTGCAGTGCGGTCACCCCGGCCAGCGGCACGGTCGCCGCCTGCTCGTAGCTGAGATTGACCGGTTTGGGGCTCACGAACTCCTCCGGCACCGCGACGTACTCGGCGAAGCTGCCCATCCCCGCCTGGGCGTAGACCTCGTCGCCCGGCTTGAACCGCGTGACGTCTTTCCCGACCGCCTCGACCTCTCCGGCCAGGTCGTAGCCCAGGATGCTGTGCTTCGGCTTTCGCACGCCGGAACCCGCCAGCCGCATGACGTAGGGCATGCCTCGCATGAAATGCCAGTCGTATGGATTGGCGGAGGTGGCATGGGCGCGGATCAACACCTGGTCGTCCCCCGCCTCCGGCTTGTCGACCTCCTCGAACCGCAGCGTGTCGGGCGAGCCGTACTCGCGCTGGACGATCGCATGCATGTGACGCTCCTTTCGGGTGTGTCGATGGGATATCTACTGGATCAGGACGCCGAGCACGCCAAGCAGCAGCAGGATCGCTTCGACGATGCCGGTCGGGGCGGTGGCGGGCGCCAGGCGGGTGATGAGCTGATGCAGGACCGGGATCCGCAGGAGTCCGATGCCCGCCATCCCGACAGCGGCGACGAGCTGGAGAAACGCGCCGGCACCGGAAGATGTCGTGTCCAGACGGTCGAGCGTGCCCGGCGCCCTGAATGCGGCGAGCCGGTCGCTGCTGGCGGCAACCGAGATCGCAGCCAGGATCAGGACCCCTGCCGCGATTGCGAACTTCCTTCCTGCGGTCATGCGGGTTCCTTCCGTTCTTCGTCGAGACCCCGACGTCGGGCTCGGAGGCATGGGTGTGGATCGACGACATTGGTGACAGGCAGCAGCGGGATTCCGGGGCCGCGGATGTGGGCGATTACGCCGTGGAGTGCTGCCTGATCGACGACCGGTCCTGCCAGCATGGTCCTGCCGTCGTCGCGCCGCAGGACATTCCATCCCCCCAAAAGGTCCGGCCAGCGGTCGTCGGGATGCCCGCACACTCGAATCCGGGATGTGTCGACCATGCCCAGTCCCCAGGCGTGACGCTTCAACCAGCGTGCTGGAGACCAGTGTAGGGACGACCGGTGCAAGTAAGGATCAGCCAAAGGGTGAAGTTTGGGGGTGTAGTTTCGGGGTGCAGCGGGAAGGCATGCAGGTGGGCAGCGATACCAAATCCGGCTGTACACCAACAGTTCCGTAGGGGAGGAGCTTTCCCGCGCGCTCCAGCCATGGCGAGAGTCATCGGGCGCGGGCAATGCCCGCCCGCACGGCGGCACGGCGGCACCGCGAGTCAGCCAGCAACCATGGTGAGTCCCGAACACACCAACCGGAATTGGCATGAGCGGACGTCGTTGCTCCCGCCGGTGTACGCTGGGGGCATGATGGACAAAGCCGTGAACTCCCAACCCACCATCTACCTCGACGCCGACGCCTGCCCGGTGAAGGATGTCGTCTACAAGGTTGCCGCGCGGTACGCGATGCCGTTGAAGGTCGTCGCCAACGGACGCATGCGCATCCAGCAGATGGCTGGGCTCGATGCCGAGATGGTCACCGTCCCCGACGCGCCGGATGCCGCCGACGACTGGATCGCCGAACGGGCGACCAGGGGCGACCTCGTGCTGACCGCCGACATTCCCCTTGCCGCGAAGGTGGTCGACGCTGGTGTCCGCTGCCTCGACTTCCGGGGACAGGAGTTCACCCCCAGCCGGGTTGTCGATGCCCTCGCCAGCCGCGACCTCAACGCCTACCTGCGCTCGATTGGGGAGAGCACCGGCGGCCCGAAGCCGTTTACCCCGAAGGACCGCTCGAAGTTCGCATCCACCCTCGACGCGGCGGTCGGCAAGATGGCGCGGGAATCGGCGGTATGACGTCACATTGAGATTGCCTTCGATGTCCGTCGAAAGCTGACCTTTCCACAAGGATGGCGGATTGATGAGCGCGGCTTTCGCTCATCACCTGTGCTGTCGCGAACACCAACTCTCCTATTGACAGCTTGATTCGGTGATGGATACTGCCAAAAGAAGGCAATATGCCGATGTCTGGTAGATCAAGTTCTCTGTCCTGGCGGCAGCCATGTGACGGGTGGCCAGTCAGTGTTCTCGGTAATTTGGATTCACCCCATTGGATGATCGTGTTGCACCGAAAGGAGGGGGTCGAACCGAGCGAGCGAATTGACTTTGTTGATTTGGGCTGTCGTGTCGCATAAATCATGACAGAGGTGAGAGATGGGCGAGATGGATCGACAACGACGTGCTGTTTCTGCAGTCGATCGGCGTATGTTTGTCAAGGTGAGTGCGGGCTCCATGGCCGCTGTGGCGCTGCGCTCAGCGTACACGATGGATGCATTGGCGCAGGAGACCTCGGCCGAAGCAGGGTATCAGTTCTTCACGGCCCACGAGGCGGAAACCATCGACGCGTTGGCGGAGCAGATCTGGCCGACCACCGAGACGAGTCCTGGTGGAAGCGATGCCGGAGTGGTGGTCTATATCGATCGGGCACTCGGCGGAGCTTACCAAAGATACCAACCCATCTATCAGGCCGGAATTCAGTGGCTTGATGATGCCACGAACGAACAATTCGGGGATACCTTCGTCGGGCTCGCCCCCGAGCAGCAGTTCGAGCTCATGGATGCCGTGTTCAACGCAGATGCGACTCCTGCGGCCTCACCGGCTGCGACACCAGAACCCCAGGTCGACGGTGTTCCGGTGGCAGCTACCCCCGAGGACACAGCCGAAATCGCGCCAAGTGATGGAAAAGTCCAGGTTGCAGGAGGTGAAGGGCCGCACATCGCGTCACTCAAGGCGTTCCTCGATCTCGTTCGAGTGCACACGATGGAAGGGCTCTTCTCGGATCCTGTGTACGGGGGCAATCGTGATTTCGCCGGCTGGCGGGCTGTCGGATATCCCGGACCGTACATTGTCTACGGTGCAGAGGAGCAGCAGTCCTTCGAGCCACTGAATCAGCCGCTGCAGAGCATTGCTGATTTGTAGGTCTCGATCCCCCAAAACGGTCCTCGCATGCAAGGAGCCAAAGATCATGGCAGTGCTTCCCAAAAAGGATGTCGTTATCATCGGTTATGGGGCAGCTGGCGGTCCCATCTCGGTCGAGCTTTCCAAGGCTGGGTATTCGGTGGTTGCCCTTGAGCGCGGTGAGCACCGAACGCTGGCAGATTTCGCCCCCAAGGCGTTCGATACACTCCGATGGGTCACGCGGCGCGAGATGGTGCCAACCATCGAGGAGATGCCGTTGACGTTCCGGTCTGACCTGAATGAGAAGGCCACACCGGTGCCGTACATCATGGCGAACACGGTGGGCGGGGCGTCGGTGCACTGGTCTGGCCAGTCCTGGCGATACTATGAGGAGGACTTTCGGGTCAAGTCCACCATCGAGGAGCTCTACTCGTCCGAGCAGCTTGCCTACCTCGAAGAGGACGGTGCCAATATTCAGGATTGGCCAATTACGTACGACGATCTGGAGCCGTACTACGAGAAGACCGAGTATCACGTCGGTGTCGGGGGGTGGCCCGGCAATATTCAGGGTGAGATTCGCCCCGTCGATCCCGAAGAAGGGAATCCCTTTGAGGCGCCGCGTCAGCGTGACTTCCCGTTCCGCCCGCTGCGGGACAACGCCACGGATATCACCTTCCGCGAGGGTGCGCTGAACCTGGGACTCAATCCGTTCCACGTTCCTACCGCCATCACCACCGAGGCATATACCAACCCAGATGGAGTGGAGCGCGCTGCCTGCAGTTATTGCCCGTTCTGCACGTCGCACGGGTGCTGGAACGGCTCGAAGAGTGACACGCGGGTTTCGTTGCTGCCAACGGCAGAGGCCACCGGGAACTTCGAGTTGCGGTCCAACAGTCACGTGTTGCGCATCAATCACGAGAATGGCCGGGCGGTGAGTGTCGACTACATCGATCTCATCACCGGAGAGCAGCACACTCAGCCAGGTGAGATGTTCTATCTCGGTGCCTACTCCTTCCAGAATGTTCGATTGTTGCTGTACTCGGGGATCACCGGCGGTGGTCAGGTGGGCAAGTACTTCATCAACCGTTCCGGGCCGAGCGTTCACGCGATCTTCGATGATCGCTATCTCAACGGGTATGCCGGGCCGGCCGTGCAGCGGCAGGGGCTTGACGATTACAACGGCGAGAACAACGTCGACGAGAAGTTGCAGATGTCTCTCGACGATTTCTTTGTTCGCGGTGCGTTCATCGGGTCGCCCAGTCAGCGCAATCCGCTGCAGACCTATGGTGCCCGACCGCCTGAAGTGCCGAGCTGGGGGGTGGCGTACAAGGAGTACTTCACCGAGAACCTCAACCGCTACATCGGGCTGCAGCTCCTCCAGGAGCCACTCCCGTATGAAACCAGCTACATCGATCTCGACCCGAACTACACTGACAAGTTCGGCGTGCCGGCTGCGCGAGTCCAGCGCCAGGCCAAGCAGAACGAGATCCGCATGTCCCGGTACATTTACCAGAAGGGCGTGGAGATCCTTGAAGCCGCGGGAGCGGCGAGGGTCTGGGGGAGCGATACCCCACGGCCGTCAGCGACGATGACGCACGATCTCGGCGGTCTGCGCATGGGCAGCGATCCGTCGATGTCGGCCACCAATCGCTACGGGCAGCTTTGGGAGGTGCCGAACATCCTGGTCGGCGGTGGTGCGCTGGCGCCGACGATGTCGGGCCATAACCCAACCGAGACCATCTGGACCCTTTCGTACTGGACCTCGGCCGCCGTGCTCGAGGGCAAGCTGGATCTGGAAGACTCCCAGGCTTTCTCATAGCCACAGGGAGTCGAATCCGCCAGACCGATCAACAGGGGAATGGTGCATACCATTCCCCTGTTCCGGCGTATGTGGCACGTAGTCAGATCAGGGGCGCGACATATATGAATGATACAAAGCACGACATACCAGTATTTGGTGGCGCGCAGCGACTCGCACGTATTCCCGACATCAGACGTTCGGTAACCTGGCGATCCTGGGATGCTGGTTGCGACGAGGCGACACGCCGGCAGGTGCCGATGGTTGTGGTTGCAGAACCGTATTGGAGCAACAGCGCGCAGCGGCTGGCGTACGTCGTTGGGAACGATCCGCGCTTGCGGGATGCGCTCGAATCGCAGGTGGTTCCGGTGCTGGTCGAACCCGAGGAGAGGCCCGATCTGGCCTCTCGCTGGCGATGGGAAGCTGTGGTTTCGTCTGGCTCTTGTGGACCGCCGTTGTTAATGTTCCTGACGCACGAGACGACGCCGATTCTCAACTATGGGGCGATGACGTATGAGGGAGATGAGCGAATACCATCTCTGGCATCACTCATCACTTCCATGGCCGAACAGTATGCGTCACACCCTGAGACCTTCCTCGCCGAAGCTCGCGCGGCTCAAAGCGTGACTCAATCCGGCGAGACGCCTGAGGAGTACTGGAATCAGGTAGGCACGAATCTGGACAGGACACGCGGTGGACTCGACGAGTTGCCCCGCCATCCGCATCCCCAACTCCTGCTGTCAGCGTTGGCGGTGGGCGACGCAGCGCACCAGCAGTGGGTAGAAACCACACTCAACCGAATGATCGACGGCGGACTCAACGACCAACTCGATCGTGGCGTGCATCGATGCGCACGGGATGCGAGTTGGGCGGTGCCGCATTTTGAGAAGCCAGTCCCGCTAAATGCACAACTTGTGGCTGTGTTTGCCTGGGCAGCTGCAATGCGTGGAAATTCGGCATGGGAAGCCATGGCGCAGGATCTTGCTGGATTTTGTGTCGACGCTCTCAGGGACGATATCGACTGTGTGGCAAGCGACAGCTTCTACTACACGTGGACGTCGAAAGAGGTCCTCGATATCCTCCCTCCTGCCGTAGTGCAGCCGGTGAGTCTGCACTACGGAATTACTCCCGGCGGACGTCGCCTCGCACTTCGTCGTGCCGTTTCGATGGATCACATGCACCGATACAGCCGCGAGGCTCCGCATGTACTGGAATCGGGAATCGAAGGCGGCCGTCTACAGCTGCTGAAGCATCGTCGGCTACGACCCGCACCACCAGTTCTTGCCATGCCGGGGTATGCATGGCGTGCGGAAACGCTGAGGTGGCTCATGGTTGCCTCCAGATGGCTTCCGGATATCGAAGTCGGTCGCCTTGAATCGTTGCTGGCTACGCTCGTGAGGAATGGTCCAGATCCCGAACGTGGGTATCTGCGGGATGAAAGCGGTCATGCATGGCTGGAAGATCAGGCGTCGTTGATCGCGGCGATGGTCCAGGCGAGTGCGCATCAGCGCGATCTGGACTGGATACCGTACGCCCGGGAACTAGCGGATATCCTGATCCGTACATACGCCAGAGACGATGGCTGGTGTACATCCCCGGGCGCGGACTCCCTGAGTGTGGCATTGGTCGATGATATCCTCCCGGCGGCCGTCCCAACGCTAACGAGCTCGCTGGTCCGGTTGGGCGAGGACTATGCGAGTGCAGCATTGTCCCTGAGCCAACGCTATTCCTCACTGGTAACACCGATCGGTGCCAGAGGGGCATCGTGGTGGAGAACAGTCACCGCCGGGTTGGATTGATTAGGCCCCAATGGGGTATTGACAGACTGTACGGACAGGCGTATGGTGGCATCAGTCACAGCTTGTATCTGGAGGGTGCGTATGACCGCTCTCGATCCGCCGGACAGGTAAGCCGGAATACGATCAAGCGATAGTCGTTTGGTTACGTAGCGCAACAATTCACCGCCTGCCGCATGTATCGTGGCAGGCGGTCTTTTGTGTTCGCTCAAGTCGCCAGTCCATGCCCCGCGAACGCTGCGCGCAGGTGATCGATACCCGTGAAACGGTGGGTGACGAGCCCCAACGCCCGCGCCGGGCCGAGATAGCGCTCGGTGTCGTCGACATAGAGAGTTTCTGCCGCCGTGGCTTCCAAAAGCCCAAGTGCATGCTCGAAAATCGCTCGATCCGGCTTGGCCGCGCCGACCGCCGATGAGTTCACGATGTGGTCGAACGCGTCGAGGATGCCAAGCGCGGCGAGATCGCTGTTGAGCCGGGTCGTCGCGTTCGTGATCAGCACCACCGGGACCTGTTGACGAGCCGCCTGCACCAGCTTCAGTACGCCGGCGTCGACCTCCCCGGTCGGCGCGAACCATGCGGTCATCGCCCGATCTACATCGGCGCCGGGGTGACATTCGCGCAGCCGCTCGGCGATCTGCACGCGCCAGCCCTCGTCAGTGACTCGACCGGTGATCGCCGGGAGCAGCAGCTCGGGGTCGAACGCGGTCGCCGTGATCGAGCCCGCTGGCAGGCCGGTGTCGCATTCGATGGCGGCGGCGTCCTGACCGTCCCAGCGGCGGATGACCCCGTCGAGGTCGGTCAGCAGTGCGTTGATGGATCGTTGGTGGGCCATGGCGATCCTGACGATACGGTGCGCGATTTCGATGGTACACCGTGCTTCATCCTACCCGTACCGTCGGCGGCAGGAATGGACACAATCGTTGTGGCCCGAACAGACCTGTAGTGCCGGACGCTTGTTCCAGCCGGCAAGAGGTTGGAGCGGCGCGCTGGTTCCAGATGCGATCACGTGAAGGCCGTATGCGTCGTAGGGGCAGGCCTGCCGGAGGCAGTTGCCTGCCCGGCCGCCCGCAGGGCGGCAATGGTCCCGGGGTGTCGACCATTCTGCAGGCCGCTGTAGCGTTCGGGAGCGGCCTCCGCGGCGTCTTGCTTGCCGTCATCCCTGACCGGAGCGCGGATCGAGCGCGTCGCGCAGGCCGTCCCCGACGAAGTTGATGCTCAGCACGGCAACGGCGATCAGCACGCCCGGCGGCGCCCACAACCACGGCATCTGCTGCAGGATCGTCGCCGACTGCGCGAGGTTGATGAGGTTGCCCCAGCTCGCCGTCGGTGGCTGGACCCCCAGACCGAGGAACGACAGCCCCGCCTCGGTCAGGATCGCCGCCGCGACTCCGAAAGTCGCCGAGACGATTACCGGCGCGATCGAGTTGGGGAGGATGTGCCGGAAGATGAGACGGAGGTCGCTGACACCGACCGAGCGCGCCGCCTCGACGAATTCCTGCTCCCGCAGCGAGAGGAACTGCCCGCGGACCAGGCGGCAGGTGCCCGGCCAGGTGAGCAGGCCGAGGATGAGCATCACGTTCCAGATGCTCGGGCCGGTGATCGAGACGGCGGCGATGATGATGATCAGCGTCGGAAAGCACATCACGGTGTCGGTGAGCCGCTGGATCACGCCGTCGACGAACCCGCCGAAGTATCCTGAGACCGCCCCCAGCACGATGCCGATCGCGGTGTAGATGGTGACGGCGACCAGCCCGACCGACAGCGACACCCGCGCGCCGTAGACGAGCCGGCTGAACACGTCCCGACCGACCTCGTCGGTCCCCAGCCAGTGGTCGGCGCTCGGCCCTTGCCCGGCCGCCAGCAGGTCGACCGTGTAGGGGTCGTGGGTGGCGACGAGGGGCGCGAACAACGCCGCCAGCCCGAGGATCGAGATCACCACCAGCCCGGCCACCGCCAGCCGGTGCCGCGCAAACGCTCGCACCAGTCGCCGCCGTC
>JAUIGA010000115.1 GCA_030430125.1 Chloroflexia bacterium
AGGGGATCAGCCGACTGATCTGGATCGGCGATCAGGTAGACACGGAGCAGGAGATCGATGGCGATCATGCCGGTTGGGCTATGAGATCCGCGATCCGTGCCGGCAGCGGCGCGGCATGGTTGACCGGGGAATGGCCAACGCCGATCGCATACGAGTGTTCGAGAGCGTTCTCGACATATCGCTTGGCAAGCTCAATCGCCTCAATGGTGGCGCAGCCGTGCGCCAGGAGCGCGGTGATTGCCGCCGAGAACGTGCACCCGGTGCCGTGCGTGTTGGTGGTGTCCACGCGCGCGCCTTCCAGCCAATGGAATGATTCATCTTCCAGCACCAGGTCAACTGGGGTACCGTCGAGATGCCCCCCCTTGACGACGACCACTCGTGGCCCGAGCGCGCGAATCGCGCGAGCAGCACGTTCCATTGCCGAGCGATCCTCGACCGGAAAACCGGCCAGCATGCCGGCTTCGTGGAGGTTCGGTGTAACCACAGACGCGATTGGCAGAAGCTCTGTTCGGACAGTCGCCACGGCATCTCGGGACAGGAGCGGGACGCCGGATTTGGAGATCATCACCGGATCAACTACAAGGTGCCGGATACCCCACGCCACGAGCCGGTCAACGATGTTTTCGATGAGTGGGCGGCTGCTCAGCATTCCCGTCTTGACCGCCTGAGCACCGATATCCTCGAGGACGATGTCTATCTGCGCGATCACCACCTCCTCGGGAACCTCGGCGATGGCGGCGACTTCGCGGGTGTTCTGTGCGGTCACGGCGGTGACGATCGAGGTGCCGTAAACACCGAGGGCAGAAAACGTCTTCAGGTCTGCCTGGATGCCGGCGCCGCCGCCGGAATCGGACCCTGCAATGGTCATCGCGTGGGGTGGGGAGGGAGTGAGCGTGTCCATGGAGCTCCAGGAATTGGCGCATCGCGCCGGGAAACTGCACCGTCGGTACATTCTGACACACCAGCCGACGGCCCGGAGGTGCGGATTGTGGTCGACCGTGCTGTAGGATTGTCACGTCTAATCCACAGGACCGGGACCTCCCGTGGTGGCCCCGGATTGGAGGCGCCACATGAACGTCCAGGAAGGTCTGCAGGAGATCGGGTCGAGACTGCGCGACAATGGCGCGGACCCGGCGACACTGAAGCTGGTCGACGCGATCAGCCAGCGCGCCGCGTTGCCGGCCGCTGCATCGGCATCGGCAGGATCGCTGTTGCAACTCGTGCGTTTGCTGATGCGAACCCCGGTCGCCAGCCAGAATCCTGTTGTCTACAACGATCTCTCCGGGTTGGAAGCCGACCTGGAAGAACGGGCCGTCGAGACGCGCAAGCGCATCGAGGAAGAGGAATCGAAACCAATTCCGAAACTCAAGAAGTACTACAAGAAGAAGGACAAGTGATTACGCGCGTTGGCGAACGGGGCGGCTGAGAGGCCGCCCCGTTCCTTGCCGTCGATCAGCTCCGGGCTGGAGCCAGGAGTCCGTAGGCGCCATCCCTGCGGCGATAGACCACGTTCATCTGATCCTCTTCCGCATTGTGGAACAGGAAGAAGTCGTGGCCGAGCAACTCCATTTGGTCCACAGCCTCGTCGACCTGCATGGGCTTGATCGAGAATCGCTTCACGCGAAGGACCGGTTCCTCGTCCTCGTCGAATTCGTCGTCGGCGTCCAGCGTGTCGACGGCTGCGGCATCCGACGTTGCGAGGGCGAGCTCGTCCATGGTCGGCAGCTCCGCCATCGGGTGCTCACCGGCACGCCGTCGCCGACTGCGGCGCTTCTCGTTGAACTTGCGCACCTGGCCGATCAACGTATCCATGGCGGCGTCGATGGCCTTGGCCGGTTCGTCGGCTGATTCCTCGGCGCGGATGATGTGCTTGCCGGTGTGGAGGGTAATCTGGGCCGTGGTGACTGGCAGGCCAACTCGAGGCGTTTCGGTGCGGAGCTCAAGCTGGGCATCGACCACCTTGTCGGCGATGCGGTCCAGCTTCGACATGCGACGGTCGATGAACTCCCGCATGCCCTCGGACACCCTGGTGCCATTCGAGCGAATCTGCAGTTCCATGACAAACCCCCGATCTGTACTGCTCGGGGTCGTCTTGGGACCCCTCGACAGTCGTGAAGGGTGGGGCGACGTGCCCTTGCCCGGTCGCGGTCTCGTTTGACCACGCCTGAGCACATGATACCTGCCTGTGGCGGGAAGTAAAGGGTAGGGATGGTGCCCGCGGAGGGACTCGAACCCCCGACGCCGACCTTAGGAGAGTCGCGCTCTGTCCTCTGAGCTACGCGGGCGCGCACCGGTGAGCATCGTACCATAAACTCGGCACGACACGACACTCTGCGAAATATCGCATGTACGGTCATCACGTCGAACCATGTTGTCGTCAGCAGCGACGTAGTTGTGACCGGTGTGGCCGGAGACACTCGACTGTCGATTCGGTGGACGACTGTGGAAATCGCGAGGCTTCGGTACGCCGTCAGCGTACCCACGGTGACCCCAGGGCACAGCGCCGCATCGCTTGTAGGACTGCACGATCCGGTGTATGCTTTGCTCCGGTACGGGGAGTGGCGCAGCCCGGTTAGCGCGCAGCGTTCGGGACGCTGAGGTCGGAGGTTCGAATCCTCTCTCCCCGACAGCAAGGGAGCGGCGCATCGCGCCGCTCCCTTTTGTCTTCTCCGATCGGAACCTGCCCAATCGACCTCGCCCTCGGCAGGGAGCCCGGTCGTTCACGATTGCGAGTGGATACTATGGCGCAACGTGAGCTCCGAAACATCCCGTCCGTGTCGTCGCTGGCAACCCTCCTGCGTGATCGCGGCATCACGGTCTCCGACGAGCGTTCTGTCAGCCTCGCCCAGTCGATTCAGGAGGATGTGCGTCGAGCGATACTCGAACACCCGTCAGTTCCGGCGAGCGAAGCGCTTGAAACCAGGCTCGCCCGGTTCGATGACTGGATCGTTCGCTCGCGCTACCGTCGAGTCATCAATGGGACCGGCATCGTGGTCCACACCAATCTCGGACGTGCGCCTGTCAGCGACGATGCTGCGCGGTCCATGGCGAATGCCGCCGCGAGCGCCGTATCGCTGGAGGTCGACCCCGACAGCGGGCATCGTGGCGGCAGAATGGACGAGGTAGCGGGGCTTCTGCGGGAGTTGGCCGGCGCGGAATCGGCGCTGGTCGTCAACAACAACGCCGCCGCGATCCTGCTTGCGCTCTCCGCGCTGGCCGCAGGTCGGACCGTCGCTGTGTCGCGGGCCGAAGCCGTCGAGATCGGTGGAGGGTTCCGAATCCCGGACGTCCTGCGACAGTCTGGCGCGACGCTCCTTGAAGTCGGCACGACCAATCGTACCTACGCGCGCGACTACCGGCATCCCGACGTGGTCGGCGGGGTCATCCTGAAGGTCCATGCCAGCAACTTCGCGATTTCGGGATTCGTGGCGACGCCCACTATCGCCGAACTTCGCGGTGTGGCTGACGAACAGGGGACCATCCTCATCGAGGACCTGGGCAGCGGAACCCTGGTCGACACGTCTGCCTTCGGCGTCGATCACGAACCAACGGTGGCCGAGTCCCTTGCAGGGGGCGCCGACATCGTCACATTCAGCGGCGACAAGCTGCTCGGCGGGCCGCAGGCCGGAATCGTCGCCGGACGACGCGACCTGGTGGACCGTATCGCGCAACACCCGCTGGCGCGCGCTGTACGAGCCGACAAGGTGACGCTCGCCGGCGTCGCGGCCACGCTGCGCCACTACCTGCGCGGCGATGAGCTCAACTCGATCCCGGTCCTGCGCATGCTGGCGATCGACGTCGACACGCTGCGGCACCGAGCGGCGGCGATAGCCGAGCGCCTGCGGCGGCAGGGGATTGCCGTCGAGTTGCTGGAGACCACGAACTTTGTCGGAGGTGGGTCGCTGCCGGGACAGGCGCTTCCCGGCGTTGCGATCTCCCTGGAGGCGGGATGGAGGACGACAAGTGACCTGGCACGACGCCTGCGCCTGCACCCGGACACGCCTGTGTTCGGCCGGGTCGAGCGCGATCGATTGTTGATTGAGCTCCGAACGGTCGCGCCCGCGGATGACGAGACATTGAGCCGCGTCCTGATTGACGTTTCGGGTTCTACGTTGCGGGACTGCGGGAATCCCGAAAGTACGGACTGACCGGCGGATAGAACGTTCGGTGGCGTTCGGCCAGCTGGGCCAGTTGCGTCTTGAGCAGCGCAACCGTCTCTGGGTCGCGCTGGCTCTCTGCATCGCGCAGGTTGTCCTGCAACTGGCGCAGCAGGTAGCTGAAACGCTCGCGACCCAGATTGGCCAGGATCTGCGTGGTTTCCGCGCGTATCTGACCGGGGAACTGCTCGGGACGGCCCTCCAGCGAAGCGAGCAACCAGTCGCCGTGGTCGGCGATCTCGTCGTCGAGCGCGACAACAATCTCCTCGGCCGACATCCCGTCGATCTCTTCGTCGCGCAATGTCTCGAGGATCGCCCGGTTGCGCGCGTCGTGGATGTCATCGAGCGGAACCGCATCGATCACATCCCGCGCGAGCTGGTGGTGGCGGAGCAGGAGCGCCGTCAGGTAGTGCTCGTTGGTGCGCTCGCGCGAGCGCCCGTCGACCTCCGAGCTTGTCGCCGTGGCATCCCGCAGCGCGCGTTCACGACCGGCGAGGTTGGCACGCCGGATCTCGGACAGCACCAGGCGCTCGTCCAGCCGCAGCTTGCGAGCGAGCTCGCCAACATAGTGCGCCTGAACCACCCGGTCGGTGATTTGGCGGAAGAGGGGAGCGATGCGATGGACCGCGTCTGACTTCCCGCGGGCATCGCTGCTCTCGACATCGGCGGTGAGCAGATCGATGGTGAAATCGAGGAAAGGGCGAGCGTGCCGCACCAGCGCGACCCATTCCTCCGGATTCGCTCGGATCACGTCGTCGGGATCCTGGCCGGTTGGCATCTGGGCGATGGCGATCTCGGTCTTGTGCTTCCGTTCCATGCGCACCAGACCGAACGCGTCGGGCGTGGTGTCTTCGCCGTCGATCGACTGTGTCATGGTTTCCAGGCCGCGCAGCGTTGCCATCTGGCCGGCCGCGTCGGCATCGAGCGCCATCACGATGCGCTTCGCGCCGCGTCGCACCTGACCGACCTGTTGTTCCGTGAGGGCCGTTCCCATCGCGGCGACAACGTTTTCGTGGCCAAACTGGTGTGCCGCGATGACATCCATGTATCCCTCGACGATCACCACCTCGTCGGTCTTGCGAATGGCCTCGCGGGCCAGGTCCAGACCGTAGACGATCGAGCTCTTGTCGAAAATCGCCGTCTGCGGGCTGTTCAGGTATTTGGGGTTGCCGTCGCCGATTGCCCGGCCACCGAACCCAACCGGGTGACCTTCGCGATCGTGAATCGGGAACATGAACCGGTTGCGAAACCTATCGTAGTGTCCTTCGCCGCTCTTGCGCGGCTGAACCAGCCCTGCCTCCTCGGCCAGACCCGCGTCGACCGATCGCGACGACAGGAAGTTTAGGAGGCTATCCCACGAGTCCGGCGCGAAACCGAGGCGGAACCGCTCGACCATCTCGCCGGATACGTCGCGTTCCTGCAGCAGCTGGCGACCAGCATCGCCCTGGGGGGATCTCGTGAGAACGTGGTGGAAGAACGTCGAGGCGAGGTCGTTGATCTCGATCAGTCGGGCGCGGTGCTCGTCGTGCTTCGGCGCTACACCGGCGCCTTGCTGCAGCTCGACGCCGGCCTTGGTGGCGAGCTCACGGAGCGTCTCCCGGAACTCGACGCCCTCGATCAGCATGTGAAACGTGAAGATATCACCACCCTTGCCGCATCCGAAGCAGTGGAAGTTCTGCGAATCGGGAAACACGACGAAGGATGGCGTCTTTTCCTGGTGAAACGGGCAGAGTCCCTTGAAGCTGCGGCCAGCGCGCTTGAGGGTTGGCACGTACTCCTGCACCAGGTCGATGATGTCGATTCGATCTCGGATTTCAGCAACCGCATCCTGTGCCATGTGGGAGCTCCTGCGACCATGCGTGCCCGGTACGTATATCGAATGTCGAGCCAGCGCCAGGTTCGGCGGGCCGGATTCGCTAGGGCACCAGAATCTGGTGCGGCGTGATGCGTTCGTGCAACTCGAGCGCGTAGCGATCCGTCATGGTGGCGACCGCGTCCGCGGCGCGCCGTGCCCGGGACTCGTCCGGCAATGCGGGGATGGTTGCGGGGATGTTCTCCGGATGCAGGAGGTACCATTCGAAGAGATCAATCACGATCTGGCCCGCCTGCTTCGTCTGCTCCTGCTGGTTGATCGGGTCGTATACCCGTTCAAACAGGAACGCCCGGAGCTGATTGGCGATCGCTCGCCGCTCCTCGGAGAGCTCGATTGTAGCGCGATCGTCGTCGACCTGCGAATGCGTGATGAGATCGACGATGAGGGTGTTGATCCGCGATGCGTGGGAATCCCCGAGCGCCGCGTTCACATCAGCTGGGATATCGGTGCTCCCCAGGATGCCGGCGCGGATCGCGTCGTCCAGGTCGTGGTTGATGTAGGCGATGCTGTCCACCACCTTGATCACCATGCCCTCCAGCGTCGACGGCTGCCCGGAGACCGCGCCCTCGATGGTCTCCCGCGGTTTGGAATGGCGGAGGATTCCGTCGCGAACCTCGTTGGTGAGGTTCATCCCGGCACCGTCTTTTTCGAGTACGTCGACGACGCGCAGGCTCTGCTCGTTGTGACGGAAATTCGGGAACACGGTGGCCAGCGCCCGTTCACCGGCATGGCCAAACGGCGTATGTCCCAGATCGTGCCCCATGCCGATCGCCTCGATGAGGTCTTCGTTGAGACGGAGCGCGCGACCGACCGTGCGGGCCAGTTGCGCGACCTCCAGCGTATGCGTGAGGCGGGTGCGGTAGTGGTCCCCGCCTGGGGCGATGAACACCTGGGTCTTGTGCATCAGCCGCCGAAAGCTCTTCGCGTGGATGATACGGTCGCGATCCCGCTGAAACGCGGTCCGCACGGGGGATTCCGGCCCCGGATGTGGTCGTGACGCGGTCTCGCTTCGCGTCGCGCGCGGGCAGAGCCATGCGCGTTCCTGCGCTTCGAGCATCAGGCGAATGGCGTTGTCGACCTTGCCGTCGCTCACGTTGCGTTGTCCTCAACCACATCCAGCTTCGCGAGACTTGCCATCAGGCGCTTTTTGCCATGGCGAGCGAATTCGACGGCTACCTCGACATCGTTCTTGAGTGGCAGAACTTCGGTGACGATGCCGGAGCCGAATTTGGGATGGAACACGGTCTGCGCGACCTTGAAGTCCGGCAGGACCGCCGCCTCCTTCGGCGCGAAGTCGGTGTCGAACGCCGAGGTTGCCTGGACCCGTCCGGCCAGGTGACCCGAGCCCGCGTAGGTGCTGTGGCGTCCTCCGCGCGATCGGCCGTACGTATCTCGTCGGGTTGTCGACCGCATGGTCTCGGCGGGGATACCGTCGAGGAATCGCGACGGCTCGTTCATGCCGTAGCGGCCGTAGGACATGCGCGATGCCGCGCAGGTCAGGTAGAGATGCGCCTGGGCGCGCGTTACGCCGACATAGAACAGCCGGCGCTCCTCCTCCATGGGTTGGCGATCGAACGCCTCCATGTCGACCGCGCGGCTGATGGGCAGCAGGCCCTCCTCGACGCCCGTGATGAACACGACCGGAAACTCCAGCCCCTTGGCCGAGTGCAGCGTGATGAGGGTGACCTGGCCTGAGTCGTCGTCGTCCATCGAGTCGACATCGGCGACCAGCGAGACGGATTCCAGATAGGCCCGAAGGGCATCGGCCGGGTCGAGCGTATCGAATCGCTCCATGTCCGTGCGAAGCTCCTGGACGTTGGCCCAGCGCTGCAGGTCTTCCTCGCTGCCGTTTCGGTATTGTTCCCGGTACTCGCTGACCTCGACGACATCGTCGAAGAGCTCGCTCAGTGTCGAGGTCTTTGCGCGCTCGTGCAGGATAGCCAGGGTTGATCCGATGCGTTCCGCGGCCTTGCGCGCCGTGCCACTGAGTTCCGGTGGATGGTCCTGACGCAGGTCCGACTTGACAGACGGAGCAAGCGCGACGAGTCCGTCGACGGGAGTCGCACGATGTTCGGTGGCCCAGCCGAGGAGCGTCTCCATAGCCTTCGGTCCGAAGCCGCGCCCGAGCGGCGTGTTGTCGATGATGCGTTCCAGGCTGAGCCGGTCGGCGGGGTTGTAAATCAGTTTGAAGAAGGCGAGGATATCCTTCACCTCCTTGCGTTCGTAGAATCGCACGCCGCCGATGATCCTGTACGGCACTTCGGAGCGGCGGAATGCCTCCTCCAGGACGCGCGATTGCGCCGTGGTTCGGTACATCACGGCGATGTGTTCGGGACGCGCCGTGCCTTGCTGGGAAAGGCGGCGAATCTCGTCGACGACGAAGCTGGCCTCGTGGTTCTGGTCCGAAAGCTCCCGCAGGATGATCTTCTCGCCGTCCGGGTTCATGGTGCGGATGGGACGGTCGATCCGATCCGTGTTGGCTCGGATGAGACGGTCCGCGGCCTGCACGATGTACCCGGTAGAGCGGTAGTTCAGCTCCAGGTTGATTTGGGTCGCATCCGGATAGTCGTCTCGGAAGTTGAGGATGTTGGTGATATCGGCGTTGCGCCAGGCATAGATGGACTGGTCTGGGTCACCGACGACGAACAGGTTGCGCCAGATATCGGCGAGGGCGGTGACCATGACGTATTGGACCCGGTTGGTGTCCTGGTACTCGTCGACATGGATGTGCCGGAACTGCGACTGATATTTCTCCAGCAGTTGCGGATCCTCGTCGAACAGGCGGAGCGGCAGCGTGAGCAGGTCGTCGAAATCGACCGCGTTGAGATCCCGGAGGCGGCGCTCGTACTCGGTGTAGACACGCGCGATGAGCTCGTCGTCGTACGATGCAGCTTCCCGCACGATATCGTCGGGTGTCTTCATCACGGATTTTGCGCTGGAGATGGCGCTCAGCATGCGGCGGGGCTGGACCTGCTTTGGGTCCATGCGCTCGTGGACGATCGCCTCCTTGGCGATGTCGAGCTGATCGGCGGTGTCGTAGATCACGAAGTTGGGTTTGAGGTTGATGGCAGTCTCGGCGCGGTAGGGATTCTGGCGCAGGAGCCGGACGCCGAGCGAGTGAAAGGTGCCCATGACGAGGCCGTTCGCGGCG
>JAUIGA010000116.1 GCA_030430125.1 Chloroflexia bacterium
CGATGCCGATCTCGAGCACATCCCGAAATCCGCGGGTGGTCAGTAGCCCGGTGGGCACGCCGGATCGCGCGACGATCGCGTTGGTGACGATCGTGGTGCTGTGCACCGCGTAACGCACCTCCGCGGGCGCGGCCCCCGCCATGTCGAGGATTTCGCGCCAGCCGGTGATGACGGCCCTCGCGGGGCGCTGCGCATCGGTCAGCACCTTGTGGAACGCGACCGTGGCTCCGGCGTCCATGTCGAACAGGACGAAGTCTGTGAACGTCCCTCCGACATCGACGCTCATTGCGTAACGTGATGGCACCTGAACATGCTCCTGTTCCCGCCGTGCTGCAGGCCGACGGGGTAGACCCGGCGAGACGTGACGCATCGTGTCATTCGCCGAGTTCGGCTACAAGCCGGGCGGCGAGGGTACGGGCGAGCACGACCGGCCCCTGAAAACACTCCCTGGCGGCCATCTTCATGGAGCGATCGTAACCAAAGCAATCCATGAAGAGCACCGTGGCGCCAGCTTGCCTGGCCTGGGCACTTGCATGCCTGACAACTCCGACCGGATCGTCGCAGTAGGGACTCGCCGGGAAGACCTGTGCGCCTTCGAGTCCGTAGTCACGCCACTTTCGAAGTGCCTGCTCGCGCTGGGACTCGAGGGGGATCAATGCGGCAATCGTCCCGTCACCCGCGATACCTGCCACTGCCCCGTAGAGCGCTTCCTGTGGTGCAAGGAGCGGCCTGGAGTGGTCGAACCGCGGGAAGGCGCCAGTGCACATCAGCAGTGTGGCATCGACATGCTCGTTCTGCTCCAGATCATGGATCTGAGCCTGGAGTCGCTCGAGAATTGGGGTTTTGGCTATTTCGACCGACCTGCCGTTTCGCAGCAACGTGACCAGCCGGTATTCAGCCGGGTCTGTCGGAGCTATGGCGGCGATCTGCTCCTCGGACATACCATCGAGCGCACCGCGCTCCAGGACAGTCGTCGATGGACCGAGCACCGCTCGCACATCATCCCCGAGGTGATCGACGCGAGGCGACTGCCCAATCGTCAGAACGCCGACTCGCTTCGCTTGCTGGGCGTTTTTTGCTTGGTCTTGCAAGACGCTGTTTGGGTCAATGGTGCTCTTGATCATGACTTGCCTCGATTGTAGAGCGATTCCAACCCCACCAGCCGCTCGGTGACGAGCACGACGATGACCGTCATCACGATCGTCACGGTCGACACCGCCGCCGCGGTGGGATCGAACGAGAATCGCAGGTAGTCGAACAACTGCACGGGGAGTGGCGTGCTGCCGACACCGGAGAGGAGTAGCGATATCGGAAACTGGTCAAAGCTGATAATGAACGCGAACACCGCGCCCGATACCATTCCGCTCTTCAGAATCGGCAGGGTAATGCGAAAGAATGTGGTAAGAGGCCCAGCGCCAAGACTTCTTGCGGCTTCCTCCAGGCTGCGGTCGAACCCCACGAGGACCGTGCTTACCGTGAGGAACACGTATGGCAGGCACACCAGCGTATGCCCGATCACGAGATGCGTGAAGCTGGAACGGGAGATGTCGGTTGCGTAGAAGAAGATCAACAACGCGATGCCGGTCAGGATAGCCGGTACGGGCAGCGGCGAAATCATCAGGAGCTGGAGTGGTGAGCGCAGGCGACCGGCGTGCCGAACGATGTAGAGCGCCGCGGCTGTGCCGATCACCGTCGCGAGAATCGTGACCGTCACTGCCAGCTGCAGGCTGAACAGGAACGACTCGATAAATGGCTCACTAGACAGCAGTGACCTGAACCACCGCAGCGAGAAACCCTCTGGCGGGAACCGGAGGTATTCCCCGGAGTTGAAGGCTGCGATGACCACGATGAAGATCGGCGCCAGCAGGAATAGATACAGCAGCGTGGCGACGGCATGAAGGGCGAACTGTCCCCATCGAGTCAGTTCCACGTCATCGCTCTCCCTTCATGACCCTGTCCATCATCTTCAGGTACACACCGACGATAGCGATCGTGATGACGAAGAAGACGATGGCCAGGGCGCTGCCCAGAGGCCAATTGAAGATCTGCTGGACGGTTTGGACCACGAGCAACGGCACAGTGATCACTCGATGGCCGCCGAGCAGCGACGGGATCACATAGGAGCTCACGGTAAGCACAAAGACCAGAACCGTCCCCGACGCGACGCCGGGAAGACTGAGCGGCCAGGTCACACGCCAGAATGTCTGCCAGCCGTTCGCCCCGAGCGACCGCGCGGCACGCTCGATATCCGGATCGATCCCCTGGATCGACCCAAGCAACGAGAGCGCCATGAATGGCATGTAGATGTGGACCAGCCCGATCATCACGCCGGTGCGGTTGTACATCAGCGCGAACGGACCAACGCCGAAGGCTTCCGCGAGCTGGTTCACCAGTCCCGTGTCGGCCAGCAGGATCATCCATCCGTAGCTGCGAATGACGATGCCGACCAGCAACGGCGCCAGCAGCAGGATCATCAGCAGGCCCTTGACCCGGCTCTGCGCGCGTGCCATGTGGTACGCCAGCGGGTAAGAGAGGATCAAGGTCACCAGCGTCGTGACAATCCCGAACCGCAGGGTCTGCCAAATGATTCGCCAATTGAAGGGATCGCGAAGCGTTTCGGTGTAGTTCTCCAGCGTGAATTCGCGGATGTACGCCGCGCCCGTCGTGTGCGTCATGAAGCTCATGTACAGCAGGTACAGATACGGGATCACGAAGAAGCCACCGACGAGTATCAATGCCGGAATGATCAGAAGCGCCGGGGGTGATGAGCCGGCCTGGAAACGCTCGCGCATGCTGACGCGATCGGCGGTGGCGCTCATCGCTCACCCTCCGCCTCCGGCAACACCAGCCACGTCTCCTCGACGGCGAATGACAATTGGACATCTTCGCTGATGTCGTAGACCGGAAACGGTGCCGATTGAACTCTCAGTACGGTGTCTGTGTCGACGCGAACGCGATAGTCAGCCAGGTTGCCGAGGTAGGCGCGATCCTCGATGATGCCGGTGAGTCGATTCACGCTACTGGTCGGGGAAGCCGATTCAGCCGAGCCATTCCCGCGCTCAAGGCGCAGGCTCTCTGGTCGGACACTGGCGAGGGCCTCGGAACCCACGCTCAGTGACTCGCCACCATTGGCATGGATCACGCCCAGACCGGTATTGATTCGGGCAACATCGTTGAGTGGCTCGCCGATGGTGCCAGGAATCAGGTTCGCGATACCGACGAAATTGGCGACCCAGGCGTTTCGCGGCCGTTGGTAGATCTGCTCGGGAACGTCGATCTGTTGAAGCACGCCGTTTCTCATCACCGCGACTCGATCGGCGAGAACCAGCGCCTCCGCCTGGTCATGTGTGACGTAAACCGTGGTGATGCCGAACTCCTGCTGGAGATTCCGGATGTAGAACCGCATCTCCTCGCGCAGCTTGGCGTCGAGATTCGCAAGCGGTTCATCCAGCAACAGGACCGCGGGGTTGATCACCAGTGCGCGCGCCAGCGCCGTTCGTTGCTGCTGCCCACCAGAGAGCTGTCGCGGCAGCCGGTTCTCCATCCCCGTGAGCTGGACCTTCTGCAGGATTTCAGCGACGCGGGTCTGTATGTCCTCCTTGGGAACCTTCCGCATCTGCAGCCCAAACGCCACGTTTTCATACACGGTGAGATGTGGGAAGAGCGCGTAGTTCTGGAACACCATTCCAGCGTCACGCCGTTCGGGCGGGAAGCTGGAAACCTCCCGCCCGCCCAGGTAAATCTCGCCGGAGTCCGCAGTCTCGAAGCCCGCAATCATCCGCAACGTGGTGGTTTTCCCGCACCCGGAGGGACCGAGGAACGCGACCAACTCACCTTCGCGAAGCTCGAGGTCAAGGTTATTGACCGCCACCAACGGTCCGAAGCTCTTGGTCAACGACCGCAGGTTGATCGACGACATGTCGGCCATTACTCCACAGCTAGATCGACATCTCCCGGTTCCAGCGCATGATCATCTCCTCGCGAACACCGGAGTTCAGCCACTCGTAGTCCCAGAGCTTGATACCACCCAGATTGTCGGGTGTGACCGGGATCGCGTCAGCCAGTTCCTCTGGAACCTGAACCTGCGTGTTGGACGGCGTCCAGAAGTACTGCTCCATGAACTTGCGCTGGACCTCCGTGCCGAGCCAGTAGTTCACGAACGAGTACGCGAGATCCTTGCGATCGCTGCCAACGGTGACGTTGGTGTTCTGCTCGAACATCAGGAGTCCCTCTTCAGGGCCAAGCCAATCGATCGCGATTCCTTGCCCACTCAGTCTTGCGACCGCAGGCGAATCGAGGAGGCCGACACTGATCTCACCGGTGGTGAGGAGGGTCTCCATGTCCCCCGAGAAGTCGGATTGGCGCGCATCGCGCAGATTGTCACGGATCCACTCGAACCCCGGCTCCCAGTCCATGTAGTCACCCGTGACAATCTCGCCCATCATCATGATGTGCTGGGCACAGGCCGAATTCGAGGCAGTGTAGATACCCACGCCTGGCAGGTAGTCAGGCAGGCCGGACCAGCTTGCGGGGGATGCTACCTCGACCTCTTCGGTCATGTAGGCGATGCCAATCGGCGACAACAGGGCAAGGACGCCCACGTCATCCGGCATGCGAAGCGTCTCGTGGACATGCTCGAGGTTGGGAATGTTGTCCATCGGCAGGGCCTCGAAGAACCCTTCGAGGCGACCCGTGGAGATATAGGTTTCGTTCGCGATGACCACGTCGAAGGGTGGGTCATCCACCCCGGCGGCCCGCAGTTGCGTCATCCATTCGGTCGAAAGCCCGACAGCAAGCTCAATCGTCGCGCCGGTTGCCTCCTCGAACGGCGGAAGGATCTCGGCGCGCATGAACTCTTCCCATGTGCCGCCGTAGCTCGTCACAACCAGCGTTTCGCCCTCGAAGCCTGGTGAGGTGATGATGTCCTCGGCGGGCCCGGCTTCCGGGCTGGCCTCCTGTGCCGCGATGGACCCATGTGATGCGAGGGCAGCAGCAAATGCCGAACCGCTGATTCCCAGGAACGCCAGTCGGTGCGCCACATTGCGTCGGGTAAGCCGACCTTGCAGGTAATCCGATACCAGGTTCTCAACACGCGCATCGCTCATCGAGGTGCCTCCTTGAGTTGAACCGGCCTGGAACATCGCGGCCCGACCGCTGCGTCCCCCGATACATCGCGGAGTTATGTGACTCGCGTTGAAGCCAGCATGCGCGGCGAATGGACCTTCTTCGCACTCTATCACAGCGATTCCTGGTTCGCGACGGCACAAGATTGCAGCAGTCGCATGGCAGCTGGCTCGTTGATGGCCCGCCCACACAACCCCAAACCGACGTGGACAGATTGCCTTGCCGATCAGACGATGGTCTCGACAGCCTGGACCAGCGACGTTCGACAAGCGATTCGTGGAAGGATTCGACGAGATGGCTACACGAGGATTCGGAATGGCTGGTGAAGCCCCTCTGGACACCATTCTCTCCGCGGCCGTTGCCGCAGAGGAGGCAGGCTTTGACACATTCTGGCTCAGCCAGCCGCAAGCCGGGAGCACGCTCGAAACCCTGAACCGAGTGGCGGATCGCACACAACGCATACGACTTGGCGTGGGGGCGATTCCATTCACCCGAAATGGCCCCGATGAAATCCACCATGAGTTGGCTGCGCTCGGGCTGCCTGCCGAAAGACTTCGCCTTGGTGTCGGCAGCGGAACGGGTCCTGGATCGCTCGAACGACTGCGAAACGGCGTCGCTCGGCTACGAGCGCTGACCGACGTCGAAATCGTTGTCGCGCCGCTCGGACCGAAAATGTGCGCGCTTGCCGGGGAGGTGGCAGACACCGTACTGCTGAATTGGCTCACGCCCGAATATGCGGAGACGTCGAAAACCTGGATTGCTGAAGGGGCATTCAGGGCGAACCGGGACACGCCGGTCGCCGCGACGTATGTTCGATGCGCGATCGGAGATCAGTCTCGCGCGCGACTCAGCGCCGAGTGCCGACGCTACGGGGCATTCCCCCATTATGCCGCCCATTTTCGACGACAGGGGGTGGAGCCTTCGGCGGCAACGATCTACGCAGACAGCAGCGGTGAATTGTGTGTCGGCCTCGCTGAGTACGATCGTGTTCTCGACCACGTCGTGGTCCGCGCCATCACACCCGATGACCACATAGACCAGGTTCTCACGCTGCTGACAGCATCCCAACCCACGTAGCCATGTGGCCACTGGCGACACCTGAGCGCGCCGACCAGGGTGCGGATCCTTGACGCTTGAGGCGGTCGTGGCCACGGCTGGGCTCCTGCGAGAGCGCAGTTCACCAGAACGCCGTGGTGTTGCCCACTGGATCTGCTCCGGCCCGTCCTCACGCCCGCCCGGCGACGCGGCCGTTGCTGGCGGGGCGGTCGAGCGGGGCTACCATCTGCCGGAACAGCCGCTCCAGCGTGCCCGAGGGGTCCGTCGTCACCCCGCCGTGGACCGGTGTCGGCTGGACGATCGTGCTCGACGGCGACGACAGCCAGTGGAAACGCTCCCCCTGCTCCAGCGCCGCGATCGGCCCCGCGGTCAGGTCCCCGACCCCGATCCGCGCCAGCGTGTTCAGGTGCGCCCGGATCAACTCGACATCGGCCGTCGGGTCCAGCGCCAGCAGCTTGCGCGGGTCCAGCCCCACCTGGGCGTCGAGGAAGCGGCGCGAGCGGCAGAACACGATCACGCCGGCGTTGAAGCGCTCGTCGCGCTCCACCCGCGGCACCACCTGCAGCACCGTCCACTGGAACGGCATCGCGTTGGTGATCGTGTTACTCACGGCGTCGCCCCCGCGTTCGGCGGTCCGGATCGATCGTCCCGACCGACGCGTCCGTGCGCGCCGTCTCGGCGTCGGCCACGAAGGTGCGCGGCGCCGCCAGGCGGGCGGTCAGCCACGTGTAGTACGCCCGGCGCTGGGCCTCGGCATCGCCGACGACCGGGTCCGGCTCCAGCCATTCGTCCGGGATCGCCGCCACCGCCTCCCACAGCGCGTGTTCGGTCAGGCACGGCGCGAGGCGGCCGTCCGCCGCGACGATCGACCCGGACACCGGCAGCAGGACGTGCTCCGCGATGGCGGTGAAGGGGCGGCGCGCCTGTTCGGCGGGGTCGGTCCAGCGGTGGTGCGGGTAGATGGCCGCGCCGTGGTCGATCAGCCAGGGCTGGTCGTGCCAGCGCAGCATGTTCGTGTTGCGGGTGGTGCGGTCGACATTGGCCAGCAACGCGTCGAACCAGACGATGTCGGCGGCGAGCGAGGGGTCCATGGTTCCCGCCGAGAGCGGGTCGATCGGCAGGGATCCGGGCAGGTAGTCCAGCCCCAGGTTGAGCCCGGCGCTGGCTTCGAGCAGCGCGGCGATCTCCGGGTCGGGCTCCAGCCGGCCGAAGGCGGCGGGGATCTCGATCAGCACGATGTCGGGGATGTGCAGCCCCAGCCAGCGGCCGATGGCGGCCGACAGCAGCTCGGCGACGAGGGTCTTGGGACCCTGGCCGGCACCGCGAAACTTGACGACGTAGAGACCGTCGTCGCTGGCCTCGACCAGGCCCGGCAACGATCCACCCTCGCGGAACGGCATGACGTAGCGCGTGGCCGAGACGATACGAACCTCGCGACCGACAGACGTGTTGCCCATACCGAACTACCCGACCCCGCACGCATCACTGGCTGAATAACCGTCATGATACACAACAATTCGCCGATGCCCAACGTGCACGTGCGGGTTTCAACGCCGGTGGCACCGTCGTCGCCGGATTTCCGGCGGTCTGGATGGAAAACGGCGGCGTGTCGGCGCCCGAACATGCAGACACCGGAGGTTTGGCCGAACCTCCGGTGTCTGCAGATGACTTCCCCGGCGACGAGCATGCGAAGGTCCGAAGGGAGAGGACGCGCGCGCCAGTAGGGGGGCTACTCGTGTACGCGAGCCGCGTGCTCGGGGTTGCCGGTGGCCACCCGGACCGGTGAGGGGCCGGGGGCAGGAAGCAGATCTCTTCGGCGCCGGGGTACTGGAGGGGGTCCGCACTGATCCGGCGCGACCGGCACCGACCTCTTGGTCGCCATTCCGGCCTGATCGCAATGCGGGTTAACCGGCAGGGCGCCGTTGCTCCACCGCCCGATCGCGATCTGATATCAGGATAGAGACCGCCGCGCGAGCCGGGTATCCGTATGATCACGTAGAATCTCCGCAATTGACGTGACATAACAACAGGCGGCGACGATGCCGTGTCTGGTGGAGCTGATCGCGTCGTCCCCACCTCGCCTCGTCCCCATTTTCCCAACGAAGGATGTGATGCTGCGCACGCGCTACGCCAGTCCGCGCGCCGAGGCATCTCTTGCGCGATCGGTTTGAGGTAGGGAGCGCTGGCTGCCGACCCGATCGGGACATCGCGTCCCCGCCTCGGCGCAGATCATCGGGCGCTTCCGGGCCGGCGGTCGGTCGATCGTGTCCCCAGTCCCCACCACTCGCTTGACGGACGACCTCCCCCGTCATACCGTGACGCCGGGACCGCACCGAGCCGCATGCGACCGAGGAGCGCCGACCATGACCCGTATCCGCGCCCGAACGATGTCCGCCATCGCGATCGTCGCCGTCACCATCCTGCTTGCGGGCGGGCTGCGGACCGGCGCGCAACCGGCCACCCCGGCCTCGCCGGAGGCCACCCCCGTTCCCGTCGTGGTGCGCGACGTGCTCGCCGAGGGCACCCCCGCCGCCGCGCCGGACGACGCGCTGCAGCTGGTGCGCTACACGATCCCGCCGCACATCGCGCTGCCGGCGCACATCCACCCGGGCATGCAGGTGTCGACGATCGAGTCCGGCACCCTGCTCTACACGGTGGTCGAGGGTAAGGCCTGGGTGACACGCGCGGACGGGACGGTCGAGACGATCACCCCGGCCAGCGGCGAGGTCGCGATCGGCCCGGGCGACGCGCTGGTCGAGCCGGCGGGGATGGTCCACTTCGGCCGCAACGGCGGCGGCGTGCCCATCGTCATCGTCACCGCCTCCCTCCTCGACGCCGACGAGCCCCCGGCCATCCTCGAAGCCACCCCGGCAGCGTGAGCCGTCGCTCGAAACGGTTCGTTTCGTAGGGGAGCACCTTGTGTGCTCCCGGTGGTCGCGCAGCGGCCACAATG
>JAUIGA010000117.1 GCA_030430125.1 Chloroflexia bacterium
TGCGCGGGCAGTCGTCGGGGATGATGACCCTGCCCGGCCGCACCGCGAGGCAATTCACCGCCCACGGCTCGGTCGGCCAGACGTGGATCGCCTCGATCCCGAGACCGGCGAGCTCCTCGGGCAGCCAGTAGGGAAGTCGGGTCGTGTTCACCAGCGCCTTGTCGTGATCGACCATGACGATGCCGCCGTCGATATGCAGCGCGTTTCCCGTCAAGGGCACTCGCACCAGCTTCACGCCCTGTTCGGCCAGCACCTGCTCGATCTGGCGCGCGCCGGCCTCGTTCTGGCGGTGCGACATCCCGGCCAGCGCCGTGGTCGCGTTCAGGAAGCAGAAGGACCCGCCCTCGAACAAGCCAGTTCCATGCACGGTCCGCAAGATGGGCATGCCGAGTCCGGCGATGAGCCGGGTGACATACGCCTCCTCCCCACGGCGGCCGTAGCCGCACGCTTCGCCCACCGGACCCATGCGGCAGATGATGGCGCCGCCATTGACCGCGATCGCCTGGTCGCGGGTGAACACTGCCTTGGGGTCCCCAGCGGAGCCGTCGACGTGCTCGATCTCGACACCTTCATCCCGAAGCGCTGCGACGAGGGCGTCATGTTCGTCCTGCATACGCTGCAGGTTCGGGCCAGTTCGGTCGCGCCAGTACCACTGCTCCTGATCGCTGATCAGGGCGTCGATGGATTCGTCGTACATCGACGGGTCGATCGTGGCGATCTCATCACCGGGACGATGCACCACGCACAGGCGCAGACGCCCGACGTCGTTGGTCACGCCCCACTGGCGCCCCCAGACCCGCTGCTGCATCTCGGTCGACTCGAACGCCGGTTCCGCCCGGGGCGGGATGCGCTCCAGGACGACATGGTAGTAGGCTTCGCTGTCGCGCAGATCGGTGTTCCTGGAATCGTCGAGCATGGCACACTACCTTGTTGACATGTGATGAGAATCGGTCGCATGCGATCAGGATAGGGCAATGCGGGTCCGATCGAAAGTCAGGGTAGAAGCGAGTTGACACCTCGCGGCGCATCCCGGTCACAGCACATCCGAAAGCGAGACGCTCCGATGCCGAAGGTGTTCCACCCAGTCGCCAATGCCGCCGACATTGCCCCAGGCGAGCTGAAGTACGTCGAAGCCGGCGGCAAGGCGATCTGCCTGGCGAACGTCAACGGTGAGTTCTACGCCCTCAACAACGCCTGCACCCACGAGCGCGCGCCGCTCGCCGACGGCACGCTGGAAGGCACACGCCTGCAGTGCCCGGTGCACGGCGGAGTCTTCGACGTCGTTTCCGGCGAACCGCTGCGCTACCCGGCGACCTGGCCGGTGAAGACCTACTCCGTCCGCATCGAGGACGGGATCATCCTCGTCGGCATCCGCACCTGATCGTGGCAGGGAATCATGCCTCCCATGCATGACATGCGGCAGTCGCATCCAGATCGCTGGACGAACGCCAACCGGCGACTTCCCATCCCGCGGCACCAGCTTCATGCACTCGGACTCGGACTCAAGGGGATGGTCAAGCGCGCCACAGCGCCGCCCAGCCGTCGACGTCGGGCATGCCGGTACCGCGGGCCATGGCGAGCATGCCGGCGACGTCGAGCGGCAGGTGTCGAAAGCTCACCTCGACCCGACCGTCATTTGGCATCTCCAGGACCGCGAAGTCGGCACCAGACGCCGGCCGGCTCGGAGGCAGGTCCGGGGTGCCGGGTCCGACTCCGCCCAGCCCGACGCTCCCGGGATTGACCACCGTGAGATTTCCGGTATTCCGTAGCAGCGGAACATGCGTGTGCCCGCCCGCAACGATCGTCGCCTCGATCCCGGTCAGCATCGCCTCCAGCTCGTCCGGCGGCGTGATCGCGGAAATGACCTCGGTGGTGCTCCGTGGCGATCCGTGAATGAGTGCTACCGATGTATCCCCGACAACGACCGTCCTCCGCATCGGCAGCGAGGCCAGCCACGCCGCCGACTCCGGTCCGAGCCGGGACGCCGCCCAGACGTTGATCGCGTTCATGAGGGGGATATCGCTGACCGCGGCGGGATTCGTCGCCAGCAACCATTCGTCGGTATTGCCCAGCACGGTTTCGATCTGACGCTCCATCAGGAGGGAGATCGTCTCCGCTGGCCACGGACCCGGCGTCGCGACATCGCCGAGGCAGAGGATGCGATCGACGCCAATGCGATCGAGCTCGGCCAGCACCGCGCGCAGGGCGAACGCGTTCCCGTGAATGTCAGCGATCAGTCCGATGCGCATCGTTGCGATTCCCAAGTGCCTATCTGTAGGAGCCGACCCCGTACCGGTGTTGCGCATTGCAGTCGACGCGCCAACCCCCAACCGTCACCCTGAGCCGTGAGGCGCGACAGCGCCGATCGTGTCGAAGGGTCCCCGCGCGAAGCGCGCGGCAGCTGTGCTGCCGCCATCCTTCGAGGCAGCCATCATGCGCGACTCTGCCCTACGGGCAGCGGCTTCGCCGGAGGATATCGCTGCGCTGCCTCGACAAGCTCGGAACGACGGTTGGGAATGGCGCGCCTCCTGGACCTTGCATCACCCGTCCCGTGTCTACTCCAGTCGAGGCATAGCCGTTTCCCGCAGGGCGGCATCCTCCCGGTACGGACCGGGAGATTTTGAGGCAGGTGCGCGCAGCCACGACCTTCGGACCGAAATTCGGGAAGGCACGAGACCCTCCCGTACACAGAAACTTAACCTCCAAGCGCCCTGAGGACGGCAAGCAGCCTCTTTGCTGTCGCTCGATTCATAGACGGTGATCCGTTGCTCGTCCACTGCAGCCCGAAAATACGGATTCCTGATCGATGGTTCCGTAATCATCTGGATCGGAAATCCGAGGAAATCCTCAAGCGCCGCGATCAGGTCCAGATATCGTTCCGCCACACCGTGATCGTACTTGCCGAGATCCACGATGAAGTCGATGTCGCTGGTCTCGGGGTCGAACGCACCGGTCGCCGCCGAGCCGAAGAGATCGAGCCGCCTGATGCCGTACGTGCGGCAGATGTCAGCGATGACATCCATGTTGTTGGCAATCAGGGGGATCACGGTTCGCCTCCACGCAGGCTCGCACGGTGGGGTGACACACCCATTATGCATGAACGGGCGTGGCGCATGAGGCGGCTCACCCGGAGTATTTCCCGGTCAATCCGGGATCACGACCTCGTCCAACCCCTCCTCGGCGGGCGGGAACTGCGGGTTCATGGATTCCAGCGTCTCGGCGACCGCGGTCGACACCACCAGGTCGCGATACCACTTGCGGTTGGCGGGAACCACATACCACGGGGCTTCCGTCGTCGCGCACCTCCGGATCGCGTCCTCAAACGCCACCTGGTAGTCGTCCCAGCGCTCGCGCTCCTCCAGGTCACCCGTCGAGAATTTCCAGTGCTTCTCCGGATCGTCCAGGCGATCCTGCAGGCGCTCCTTCTGCTCGTCCTTAGAGATATTGAGGAAGAACTTCACGACGCGTGTGCCGCTCTCGGTGAGAAGCTGCTCGAAATCGTTGATGTGGTCGTAGCGCCGTTTCCAGACATCGGCCGGCACCAGATCCTTGACCCGCACCACCAGCACATCCTCGTAATGCGACCTGTTGAAGATGGCAATCATCCCCCGGCGCGGGGCGTGGTCGTGGTACCGCCACATAAAATCGTGGTCGAGCTCCTCGGCGCTAGGCTGCTTGAACGAATGCACGCGCACACCGGCGGCGTTCACGCCCTGAAGCACCCGCCGGATGGTGCTGTCCTTGCCGCCGGTGTCGGTCGCCTGAAAGACGATCAGCAGGCTCTGCGCACCCTCGGCATAGAGCCGTTCCTGCAGGGCGCGGATGCGCTTTCGCTGCATCCTCACCAGGGCCTTCGCGGCATCCTTGTCCTCGCGCGTCAGATCGCCAAGGTCGTTTGGATCGTAGTCCCGCAACCGAAACGCATCGGGACGATCGACCCGATAGTCGCCGATCCGGGCAATGACGTCGTCGTGGCCGGGCATGAATCGCTCACCTCCGCATGGTCGCTGTTGCCCATCATCCTGCATGCAACCAGCCTACCAGCCGTGCCAGCACGGTGCGCGGCAGGAATCGGGTTGAAACGATCGACAACCTGGTGGACAGGTCCGGCGCGACGGTGCGTTTCCCCTTGCGCACCCCCTCAAGCCCGGCACGAGCAACCGCGGCAGGATCGGCAACCTGCACGAAGCGCGAGTTGAACATCCGGTTGCGCGTCATCTCACCGCGCTCCTCGAATCGCGTCCGGACAGGCCCCGGCGTGAGCGCGGTGACGGTGACACCGGTGCCCTTGAGCTCCTCCGCCAGCCCCTCGGAGAAAGAAAGGACATACGCCTTGGTCGCGTAGTAGACCGACTGAAGCGGACCCGGCGCGTAGGCGGCGGACGACGCGACGTTGAGAATTGCGCCTGACCGGCGCGCAACCATGCCGGGCAGCAGGAGCCCCGTCAACTCGGTCAACGCCAGCACGTTGACTCGAATCATGTCGAGCTGGGTGTCGAGATCGCGCGAAGCGAAGGCGCCGAAGCTGGTCAGGCCGGCGTTGTTGACCAACAGGTCGATCTCGAGTCCGGCGTCGTCGATCTGGCGCATCAGCGAGGCCGCGCCGCCCGGCTCCGACAGGTCGACCCGCACCGCGAGGGTCGCACCGACCTCTTGCTCGATCGCGGCCACGCGGTCCGGATTCTGGCCGGTCACAACGAGGGACCAGCCGTCGGCCGCCAGCTGCCGCGCGAACTCCGCTCCCATGCCGCTGGACGCACCGGTGACAAGGGCGGTGCCGGTGGTGTGCGCAGAGGTTGCGGTGGCCATGATCGTCCTCCTGTATGAAAACGACACGGGGCGTGGCCATGTGGCCACGCCCCGTGTTGCGTCAGCATTGATCGTGTCGCGACAGCGCCGCTACGGACTCACCACCAACAGCATCAACAGGAACATTGCGATCAGGCCGGTGGCGGCGAACCCTCGCAGGACCAGGTCCTCGCGGGTCAGGACATCTTGCGCGCGGCGTTCATTCTCGGTCATCGGAACACGTTTCCCCCTGGTCGGACCGTATTCCATCGCGGCACGCCTCTTCCGTGACCCGCGAGGACGGTCACTCTACCCCGATCGATTGGTGACTGCGGGTTACCAACCGGAGCGTCAGCCCCTCCAGACATCGGCTCTTCGGCGTACGTACACAAGTACGATACCGCATTGAGTGTAGACCTGTCCGTGCCGCCATGTCAATGCGACGCCTGCCACTGGAACCGCTCCACAAGCGCAGATTCTCGAATCCAGATGCGTACGTTCGCGTCTTTTCAGTCCTGACACCCGTGCCCCAACGGCGAGATTGGTCGTTCGTACACCGACCCACTGGCTCGGCTCGGCGCGGGTACAATGACGCAGCGCCAATCGACTCATCCGAAAGGACGCTCATGCGCGTACCGCCCACCGCCATCCCGACTCCCGGCCAGCTTCACTATCAACGCGAGCACGCCTTCGCGGTGTTTTTCCATTTCGGCATCAACACCTTCAACGGGAAGGAGTGGAGCGACGGCACGCTCGACCCGGCGGGCTTCAACCCCACCGCCCTCGATACCCGCCAGTGGGTCGAGACGGCAAAGGAGGCGGGGGCCGCGCACGTCATCCTCACGGCCAAGCACCACGACGGCTTCTGCCTCTGGCAGACCAGCACCACCAGATACTCGGTTGCCGCGTCGCCATGGAAGGACGGCAAGGAGGATGTCGTGGCCGAGCTTGCCGAAGCCTGCCGCGACGTCGGCATCGGGCTGGGGCTCTACCTGTCCCCGTGGGACCGGCACGAACCGTCCTGGGAAAACGACCACCCCGCCTATGACGCCTTCTACCTGCGCCAGCTCGACGAGCTCACCACCCGCTACGGCCCGATCTACGAGCTCTGGTTCGACGGTGCCGGATCGGAACGCCACCCGTACGATTGGGACGCGATCATGGACGTCATCGATCGCAACCAGCCGGAGGCAATGGTGTTCAACATGGGCCGCCCCACCGTGCGCTGGGTTGGCAACGAGGATGGCCTCGCCAACGACCCGGTCTGGTACACCGTCGACGACACCGCGACCTCGATCTACACCGATGCGCGTCAGGGCCTGGCCGGAGGCGGCTGGTACCTGCCACCTGAGTGCGACGTCTCGATCCGGCGCGGCTGGTTCTGGCATCCAAACGACGAACAGGCGCTGAAATCGGCGACACACCTGGAAGCCATCTGGTACCGGTCGATCGGGATGGGCGCGAACCTGTTGCTGAACGTGCCACCGAACCGGCGTGGCCTGATCGACGAACCCGACCGCCAGCGGTTGCTGGAGTTCACCGGGCGGATACACCGGCGCTTCGCCGATCCGATCCCGGCAACCCTCCATCGCCACGAGATCGCCTGGCAGGCTGTCTGGGACAGGCCGCAATGGGTCGATCACCTGGTCCTGGAAGAAGATCTGCGCGAGGGACAGCGGGCGGATTGGCACCGCGTCACCGACATGGAAACCGGTCGCCTGCTTGCCGAGGGGCAGACCATCGGCATCCGTCGCGTTCACGCCTTCCTGAAATGCCGAACCAGCGGCATCATCGTCGAGACCGGTGGCGGCACGCTTCGAAGTGCGAACGTCTATCAGACCGGCGTCGGGGCGATTCCGGCATTGGAAGAGCAACCGCCCTTCCCCGGAGACCGCGTCGACGACGCGGATCATGTGGGGTAGGGGAAGGTCGCTGCCGGATGGCGATGATACCCTCGCACGCCACTGGCACCAGCCATACCGAGCGGTTTGTCGAGACAACGCTGACTCTCTGAGCGGAGGCCGAAGGCCGCAGTCGAAGCATCTCTTGCGTGCTCGTTGCCAGGGCGCGATGCCTGCATCCATCGTCGTTCAAGGCTCGACGCCTGAAACGGTCATCCCAGGCGATCCTTCGCGCCCGGAACGTCGGTTCGATTCGAGCAATCCACCGTTTTCCGGTTGGGTATCGACCATCAAGGAAAGGCAGCGGGCGGCACCGTGAGAAACCTCTACTACGGCTGGAAGATCACCGCCGCGCTCGCCGTCACCGAGACCGTCTCCTGGGGCATCCTCTTCTACGCCTTCAGCGTCTTCCTCGTCCCCATGCAGGAAGAGTTCGGCTGGTCGCTCGCGGTCCTGACCGGTGCATACTCGCTCGCCCTGTTGTGTTCCGGACTCGCCGCCCCGCTGGTGGGTCGCTGGATCGACCGTCACGGATCGCGCGCGATCATGACCGCCGGGTCCATCCTCGGGGTCGCCGGCGTGGTGTCGTGGTCGCGGGTCGATTCCGTGCCGATGTACTACCTCACCTGGGCGACGATCGGTTTCGCCATGGCTGCAACGCTCTACGACCCCGCCTTCACGACCCTGGTTCGCTGGTTCGAGCGCGACCGTGCACGAGCGATCCTGCTGGTGACGCTCGCCGCCGGGTTCGCCAGCACCATCTTCCTGCCGCTCTCCAGCGTGCTGGTGGAGTGGCTCGCCTGGCGCTCGGCTCTGGTGGCGCTCGCGGTTATCCTGGCGGTCTGCACCGTGCCGCTGCACGCACTCGTCCTGCGCAGCCGTCCGGAGGACCTGGGACTGCGCATCGATGGCGCTCCGGCCGAGCTCGAACCGTCGACACGGCGGCACATTGCCGGCGAGGGGATCGCGCTGCACGAAGTGGTGCGCGACCCATCCTTCTGGTTCCTGACCGCATCGTTCGTCCTGCAGCAGTTCGCCACCGTCTCCATCGCGCTCATCCTTATTCCGTATCTGACCGATCGCGGGGACAACCCGGCCTTCGCCGCCACGGCAGCCGGACTGATCGGCGCGGCCCAGGTCGTCGCCCGTATCGTGTCGACCGCGCTGGGCGACCGCGTCTCGGCGGTTTCGCTGACTGCATTGGTGTTCGCGCTCCAGGCGATTGGGGTTGCGGTGCTGATGGAGTGGGCTACACACGCGGGCATCATCGTTGCGGTGATCCTGTTCGGGACAGGACGGGGCGTTGTGACCCTGATGCGCCCGCAGCTCGTCGGGGACTTGTACGGCAGGGCACACTTCGGCGCGATCAACGGCACCCTCGCAATGGCGCTGCAGGGCGCATCGGCCCTCGCGCCGATCTCCGCTGGCCTCATCGTCAGCGCCTTCGGCGGCTACACGCACCTGCTCTGGCTGATGGGCGCGCTCTCGCTGGGAGCAGCCGGCGTGATGCTGGCGCTGGGCAGGACCCATCAGTGGACCTCCGACATGCGATCCTTTCCGGAAGACGCTGACTGACCCCGAACCCGAACGGAGAGCAGCATGCAGATCGAGATCCTCGGCAGCGGTGGCGCGGTGCCCCCGCCGCGACCCGGCTGCCACTGCGCGGTGTGTGACGAAGCGCGCCAGCGGGGCATCCCGTACGCCCGCACCGGCCCATCCACCTTCATCCATGGCGCCGACATCCTCTTCGACACCCCGGAGGCAAGCCGCGAGCAGCTGAATCGCTCGGGTATCGACCGGGTCGCCGCCTGTTTCTACTCCCACTGGCACCCGGACCACGTGATGGGCCGCCGCGTCTTCGAGGAGTTGAACTGGGACGTGCGCGGCTGGCCCCGCGACAGCAGGCTGACCGATGTCTACCTGCCGCGGCAGGTCGCGGCCGATTTCCGAACGCGCCTCGCGAGCGCCGAACATCTCGCCTACCTGGAACAGCTCGGTGTCGTCCGCGTCCACGAGGTTCCTGATTGTCAGCAGGTGATGGTCGAGGGTCTGACGGTGACCCCGTTCCGGCTAGCGGAAGACTACGTCTACGCATTCCTGGTCGAGGAGCGAGACACGCGCGTGCTGATCGCACCGGACGAGCTGGTTGGCTGGTCTCCGCCGGATTGGCTGAAAGATGTCGACCTCGCCATCCTGCCGATGGGCCTGTGCGAATTCGACCCCTTCACCGGCGAGCGCCGCATGCCGAAGGAACACCCCATTTTGCGGGAGGAGATGGCGTTCCCGGAAACGCTCGATGTCGTGCGGGCGATGCAGCCGCGCCGTGCGGTGCTGTCCCATATCGAGGAGATGGACGGGCTCGGTCACGACCAGCTCGAGACGCTGGCGGCACAACTCCGAACCGCCGAA
>JAUIGA010000118.1 GCA_030430125.1 Chloroflexia bacterium
ATCATCTTGCATCCCCCTTCAGCAGCAGGGCGAGAAAGGTCAACCCACCCGCGAACTCGATGATGATGGACAGGCTGGTGTTGAATGAAAAGACGCGCTCGACGACCAGCTGCCCGCCGATCAGCGTGATCGCCGCGATCAGCGCCGCGGCCGGCAACGTGTACCGATGGCGAGACGATCCGATCGACATGTAGGCAAGATGCGCGACCAGCAGGCCAAAGAACGTGATGGGCCCGACCAGGGCGGTCGAGACCGCGATCAGCACCGACACCGTCGACAGCGCCACGATCACCGTGCGGCGGTAGTCCACCCCGAGGTTGATCGCGGTTTCCCGACCGAGCGCCACCGCGTCGAGCACGTATCGCATGCGCCAGAGCACGACAGAAACGGCTACGACCAGCAAGGTCGTGACGCCGAGCAGCGTCTCGTCGACCGCGTTGAAGCTGGCGAAGCCGATGTCCTGCAGCACCACGAATTCGGTCGGATCGATCACGCGCTGCAGCAGGTTGGTGACGCTGCCGAACATCACCCCGAAGACGATCCCGATCAGCACCAGCAGGTGCAACCCGCGATCCGCCGCGATGAACAGCCACCAGTACAGCGCGAGCGAGAACGCCACCATCGCGCTGACCTCGATACCGAAGCGCACACGCTCGTCAATGGAAACGAGCGTTGCCGACCCCAGGAAGAAGACCGCAACCGTCTGGATCAGCATGTAGAGCGCGTCGAAACCCATGATTGACGGCGTCAGGATCCGGTTGTTGGTGATGGTCTGGAAGGTCACGGTGGAAACGGCGATCGCCCATCCGACCACGACCATTGCCACCACCTTGCGGCCCCGAAAGGGGATGACGAAATCCCAGTTCCCGCGCGACTCAATGGTCATGAAGATGACGATCGCGGTCACCGCCACGACAAGCATCAGCAGCAATCGCGTCAACGGGGACAAACGTGGCACGGCTGCCCTCCACCGCGCGCGCGGCGTGGGTACGGCACTAGCCGACACGGGACGACCTCCTCAGCAGCAGGAACAGGAACACCGCGCTGCCGATCACGCCGACCACCGTGCCGATCGGAATTTCGAACGGGTATCGCACCACACGCCCGAAGATGTCGCAGGCCAGCAGGAACGCCGCGCCGAACACAGCGACCCACGGCACCGCTCGACGGACGTTGTCGCCGACAACGAGACTGACGATATTCGGCACGATGAGTCCCAGAAACGGAATCGTGCCGACCGTGACCACATTCACCGCCGTCACGGTGGACACGATCACGAGACCGAACACCAGCACCCGCCGGTAGTTCAGGCCGAGATTCGTCGAAAACGCCTCGCCCATGCCGGCGACGGTGAAGCGATCCGCGGCGATGAACGCCACAACGGTCAGTGCGCCGGCGAGCCAGAGGAGCTCGTAGCGTCCCCGCAGCACCCGCGAGAAATCGCCACCCGTCCAGGCGGCAAGGGACTGCAGCAGGTCGTGACGATAAGCGAAGAACGAGCTCACCGACCCCACCACGCCGCCGAGCATGATCCCGACCAGCGGCACCACCAGCGGTGAGCGCAGGGGGACACGCTGCAGGATCACCAGGAACAGCGCGGTTCCGACCAGCGCGGACCCGGTCGCGACGATGAGCTTCACCGGCAGCGGCGCTCCCGGCGCGAGCAGCGTCACGGCGAGGATACCCAGCCCCGCCCATTCCGTCGTACCCGCCGTGGTCGGCGAGACGAAACGATTACGCGACAGCATCTGCATGATCATGCCCGCCACACCCATCGACATGCCGACCAGCATGATCGCCAGGGTGCGGGGGATGCGACTGACCACGAAGACCATCGACGACTCGAAATCCTCGTCTCGCGCCAACACGGATTCGAACGAGAGATCGTAGACGCCGATGGCCAGGCTCGCCATCGCCAACAGAATCACGACGCCGATCGCGAGGATCAACCGCCGGTCGAATGGTGCGGGAACTGCAGGTGTCACGGACACGATCCGGGGAGCGATGGCGTCGCCCGGCGATTCGCGAATCGCCGGGCGACGGAACCGGCTAGGCAGCGAACGCGGTTTCCAGCTCGTCCAGCATGCGCTGGGTGCTGTTCAGGCCGCCCCCAACGATGATGTACCAGTCGAACGGGTTCAGGTAGACCACCTGGTCGTTCTGCCAGGCCGTGGTTTCGTGCACGATGTCGTTGTCGAGCACCTGCTCGGCCGCATCGCCCGCCTCACCGGTGGCGACGTCGCGGTCGATCACGAACAACCAGTCGGGGTCGTGCTCCAGCAGGAACTCGAAGGAGATCGGCTCACCATGGGTCGCCGCCTCGATGTCCTCCACCGGCGTCTCGATCCCGAGCACCTGATAGATGAAGGTGCCCCGGAACCCATCGGCCGCGAGGGCAACCACGTTGCCGCCCGTGGTCATGATGATGAGGCCGGTGCCGGCACCGGCGACGGTCTCCTGCAACGCGGCCACACGGTCGTTGATCGATCCAAGGATCTCGTCCGCCTCGGCCTGCTTGCCGAAGATGGTCGCCAGGATCGTGGTGTTCGTGGTCAGATCCTCGATGAACCCCTCGTCGGCATTGGTGAGATCGATCGTCGGCGCAATCTTGCTCAGGTCATCGTAGGCTTCGGAGGACCGTGCCGCAACGATGATCAGGTCGGGCTGCATCTCGTTGATGAGCTCGTAGTCCGGCTCGAACAGCGAGCCGATGATCTCGGTGTCGTCGGTCATGTACTGCGCGCCGTCGCCGGCCATCTCGGGCATGCCGTCCACCTCGACACCGAGCGCCTGCAGGGTGTCGATGCTGGTGACATCGAAGCTGTACACGACCTCCGGGTTGGCCGGTACGGTGGTTTCGCCCTGCATATGCGTCACGACGATCTCGGCGCCACCGTCTGCCGGGGTGGCGCCGAGCGCCGGGGTATCGGACTGCGCCGTGGCGCCGTTGCTCATCAGTGGTGTCAGCATCGACAGCAGCAGCATCGCCGCCGCGACCGCTGCGACCAAGGTACGTCTGTGCATGACTTCCGCGTTTCCTTCCTCACTCGTGCGACCATTGCTCGGGTACATCCGCTTGCAAGCTTTACCCAGTCAAACACAAATCCGACTAATTTGGTAGGATTTCCAGCGGGCAATGCCGTATCTGCACGGCATGCGCCCACCGGGCGCGCATCCGGCGCGATCGGTGCCGGTGTTCTGGAGGTCCAAACCGTGAGCAGCTCTCCCTCGACGACGACGCGGACAACACGCGTGATGCACCCGATGAAACCCCGTCTGGTGACGGTTGCCACCGTCCAGCGCATCACCCCAGCCTGTGTCCGCGTGACGGTGCAGGGCGACGACCTGGCAGATTTCGTCTCGCTCGATCCCGACGACCACATGAAGCTCGCCTTCCCTGCCGCCGGCGAGGCGGCGCCCGCCCTGCCGATGTGGGGCGAAAACGGCCCCGCGTGGCCCGAGGATCGCCCCCGCCCGGTGCTGCGCGACTACACCCCGCGCCGCGTCGACACGGCGGCCCGCACCATGGAGATCGACTTTGTGCTCCACGGCGACGGCCCTGCATCAACCTGGGCATCGACCGCGGCGCCGGGCCAGCACCTGGGCATTCTCGGCCCGCGCGGATCGCACGTGGTCGAGCCGGCCTTCGATTGGTACCTGATGCTGGGGGACGAGACGGTGCTGCCGTCGATCGCGCGACGCCTGGAAGAGATGCCGGCGGACACCCGCGCCATCGCCGTGATCGAGGTCAGTGGGCCCGAGGAGGAACAGCGTATCGACACCGCCGCCAACGCCGAGATCGTCTGGGTGCATCGCGGGGATGCGTCACCCGGCAGCACCGATCTGCTGGAACGCGCGATTCGTGCGCTGGCGCTCCCGGAAGGTGAGGGATTCATCTGGGCCGGAGGCGAGGCAACCACGCTGAAGCCGATCCGCCGCCACCTGCTCAACGAGCGCGGGGTGCCGCGGGAATGGGCCAGCTTCTCGGGTCACTGGAAACGCGGTGTCGCCGACCACGATCACCACGAGCCCATCGAGGATTGATTCCAGGTCTGGTTGAACACCTGTCGCGGGCGTGAGGTCCCGCGGGCAGGCCTGGCGAGGACGGTGATCGCGCCCCCGTCATCCGAATTCGGTTTGTTGCCTCGTCTCCACCAGTATGGTCAGGCAACGACAAGAACCGCCGCACTGACGAGTGTCAGTGCGGCGGTTCTTGTCGTTGTCCAACGTGATGCGCGGATCAGGCGTCAGGCGTCTTCGCCGCCTCGAAGGCGCCGCATCCGCTGATCGGGGACACCTTCAGGTCGATCTTCGCGTTGGCCGGCAGCCCGCACGGCTCGACGAGATCGTCGGGTGCCTCGTGCTTCAGCCGGATTTGGATGAGCTTCGGTTGCTCGGAGGCAAGATTCTCGCCGAAGTGGACACACAATCCGCACTGTCCATCATGTACCTGAAGCATCACGTGTCTCCTTTCGCCTGGCCTGCTTCACGAGAACTCTCGCGACCAGAACCAACTCCTGAATCCATAGTACACAAAATGTTGCCAAACTGCAACTCTTTCATCTTCATGAAAAGCATGTATCGACTTCTGCATAATTCCGATACTGTCCATCAGGATTTCAAGATCATTTCTGACTCCACCGATCAGGATTTAGTCAGCCGGCGAGCACCCCGGGATGCAGGCCCCGCGCCTCGTAGACCCGAAGGCGATGTTGCCGGTACCGGAGCCCCGGGTGATGATGTGACTGCTACGGTCGCCGCCAACCCATCGAGGAGTCGGATTGTGTACAGCTCCCTGTCCCATCTCGCCTGCACCGCGTGTACCGCCACGCTGCCCGCGGATCGTCTGGCCACCACCTGCCCCGCCTGCGGCAAGGTGCTCTATGCCCGATACGATCTCGAACAGGCGTCGCAAACCATGACCACCACCGCGCTGACGGAACGTCCGTGGGGCATGTGGCGCTACGCCGAAATCCTGCCGGTGGTCGATGTGGCCAACCGTGTCACCCTGGGTGAGGGCGGGACGCCGCTGCTGGCGACGCCACGGCTCGGATCGACGTTCGGCATCGATCGGCTGCTGGTGAAGGACGAAGGGCTGAATCCCACCGGCAGCTTCAAGGCGCGCGGGCTGGCCATGGCCGTCTCCCGCGCGAAGGAGCTCGGCGCCGAAGCGCTGGTCATCCCCTCGGCCGGCAACGCCGGCGCGGCGATGGCGGCCTACGCCGCGAGGGCCGGTCTGCCGGCGCACGTCCTCATGCCCGCCGACGCACCGGAGGCGACGAAGGCCGAATGCCACGCCTACGGCGCGCATGTGACCCTCGTCGACGGGTTGATCAACGACGCCGGACGAGTCGCGCGGCAGCTGGCGGATGCCTTCGGCTGGTTCGACGTGTCGACCTTGAAGGAGCCGTACCGCGCCGAGGGCAAGAAGACGCTGGGATTGGAGCTGGCCGACCAGCTCGGCTGGCGGGTACCGGATGCGATCGTCTACCCGACCGGCGGCGGCACCGGTATCGTCGGGATGTGGAAAGCGTTCGACGAGCTGGAATCCATGGGACTGATCGGCTCCGACCGGCCGAGGATGATCGTCGTACAGCCGGAGGGATGCGCGCCGATCGTGCGCGCCTTCGAACAGGGCGAGACCCACGCCGCCGCCTGGCAGGATGCCAGCACCGTCGCCGCCGGGTTGCGGGTGCCGGTGGCGATCGGCGACTATCTGATCCTCGAGGCAATCCGGGCGAGCGGCGGCACCGCCATCACCGTTTCCGATGCCGACCTGATGGAGGGGGTGCGGCTGGCGGCCACGTTGGAGGGGATCTTTGCATCGCCGGAGGCTGGAGCAGCGGTGATCGCCACGCAGCGACTCCGCGAATCGGGTTACCTGACGCGTCATGACGAGGTCGTGATCTTCTCCACCGGCAGCGGGCTGAAGCACACCGACCTCATCGCGCCGTCACTCCCCGTGATCGACCCGGATTCGGACAACCTGCCCGAGACAATCAGGCATTCTGCCCAATGCTGACGTGATGGCATGCATGGTGCAATGACGGTGACGGGTTGACCAAGCCCGGTCGACCTGTTTGCATCGTCCCTTGGCGACCGCCCGACGGTCGCCTCGTGCCAGGCTGTGCAACCATGCCCGAGGACCAGACCGCACCGGTCATCGTTCCACCGTTTGCCGCCACCGGCGTTCGCGAGCGCGGGCGGCGCCTCGCGCGTCACGCGACCACGCGGGTCGCCGGCGCGAGCTGGGCTCGTGTCGCGACGCTTGCGGTCCTCGCCGCCGGCAGTCTCGCCGGATGGTATCTGCTCTACGGCTGGTACAACATCGAGGATCACCGGCGGCAACCGCATTTCGCGTTCGAAAAGCTGCCTGGGGGATTCGACTCCCCCATCCTCCGGCAGACCGCGGTCGTGTTCCTGCTCATCTCTATCGCCTATGTCGCCACTTTCGTGCTGATGGATCGCATCGCCGGCCGGAGATGGGTGGCCTTGCTCGCCCTGACGGCGCTGTTCGCAGGGGGTACCGCGGCCTGTGTGCTGATGTACCCGGTCGGCGCGCTCGACGCGTTCAACTACATGATCGAAATGAAGCTGGCGTATCACTTCGATGCGAACCCGTACATCACGACCTTCGCCGCCTACCGCGATGACCCCTATGCGCTCCCGGCGTTCCTGGTCGAGGTGACGCTGTTCTATGGGCCCGCCTGGCTGCTGGCCATGTGGGTTCCTGGCGCGGTCGCCGGATACGATGCGGTGATCGACACTCTGATCGCGGTCAAGCTCTTCAATGTCGCCCTGCTCGCCGCCGGGGCGGTCCTGATCGCTCGCCACCAGCGAGACCGACGGCAGGGATTGGTTGCGGCGACGATCTTCCTCGCGAACCCGCTGGTCCTGTTCGAGGGGGTGGCCAACGCCCACAATGACGTGCTGCTGACCGTGTTCGTCATCGGCGCCATGTTCGCCCTGCAGCGCCGGTCCCCGCTCGCGGGTCCCCTGCTGGCGCTGTCAGCGCTCGTCAAGCTCTACACGGTCGTCCTGGTGCCTATCTTCATCGTCGCGGCGCTACGAAGCCGCTGGGGGTGGCGCACGATCGCGTTGACCGTCGCGCTGACCACCCTCACGGGCGCCGCGGCCTGCGCCCCGTGGTGGGGGGACGGAGAACTGATCGACGGGATGCGGTCGGGGCTGGTCGAATCGCAGGAGATGGACCATGTATCCCCCCTGTCCCTGGCGAAACAGTATGTGCAGGAGCAGCGCGCGCTCGACAGCCCCGCAACCGAGCTGATTCGCAGCCGTCCCAGCTTCGAAATCGTGCCGGAATCGACACGGATCGATATCCGCAACGCGTTCCTCGCGGTACTCGCGGTCGGCACGCTGGCGATCGCGGTGTCGGTCTGGAAGGGACGCGCCCCGGAGCTCGCCGCCGCGGAGACGTTGCTGCTGTTGTTCCTCTGCACCACCAACCTCTACGGGTGGTACCTGATTCCGGTGATCGCCTTGCTGGCGATGCGTCCAGACCGGTTGGGGAAGATCTACGTTGCCGTCGCGACCACGCTGGCCCTCGTCTATTACCCGATGTTCGTCTACGCGCACTTCAACACAAGCTGGACCCGATTCCAGGTGCATCAATTCCTGGCGCTGTTCCTTACGGCGCCCATCCTGCTCTATCTGCTGGCGCGCACCCAGCCACTGGGGCACGTGGTCAGGCGGCGACTCACCCGCGCCTGATGCCATCCACACGACGAATTTCGGTTCCTCGTTGTCACAACCCCCGGTGATGTGCCAGAATTGGTGCAGTATCAGGCTGGCGAGCTCAGTCCACTTGGGATTCCCCCGCAATCATGCATCTCCGCGCTCGCCCTGGTGACGGCGCCGTACCCACCGGATCGTGGCAACACACCGGGGCGTGGATGCACTGTGTCAGGCATGGTGATCATCCGCGGATCGCGCCGCATGCAATCGCCTGGGGATGAGAGAGGCAGGGATGGCGCAATCGTACCCACCCGATAACCTGTCGACCGTGGCAACCGACGGCATGCCGGATCCGCTGGCACGCGTCAGGTACTGGATCGAGTCCACGCTGCACCGCGCGCGCACGACCGTGCTGCCCGAGTTGGACGGCGAGCATGCGTCACACCCCGACGCTGCTCCCGGCGCCTGGCAACTGACCGGTGCGCGGCTCGGTCGCAGGCTGCTTGCGGCCGTTGTCCTGCTGGCGCTCCTGCTGTCGACCGCGCTCGTCGTCTTCCGGGTCGTGTACACGGACCGCGTCTACCCGGCGGTGGTCGTCGGCGACGTGCCGGTTGGCGGACTCACGGTCGCCGCCGCGCAGGATCGCCTGGCCGAACGCGCGACATCAATGGAACAGGGCACCATCGCCTTCGCCCATGAGGGGTACACCTGGACCCCCTCGCTGACCAATCTCGGGGTCAGCATCGATCTTGACACCTCGCTGATCGCCGCCCAGGAGCTCGGGCGCGGCGACAACGCCACCTCGCGCCTCGGGTTTCTCTCCGACATCCTCGAAGACGACCAGGTGGTGCCGTTGCGATCGACGGTTGACCAGCAGGTGCTGAACGCCTGGTTCGACCGGGTCGACCGGGAGATCGATCGCCTGCCCGTCGATGCAAGCATCGAGATCGACGGCATGATGGTCACCGTCGTTCCCGGATCGACCGGGCTCGTGGTCGACCGCGAGGCGGCCACACGACAGATCCTCGGTGCGCTGTCGTCACTGGAGCCGGTCACCGTGACCCTGCCGCTGCGCGAAGCCAATCCGGATATCACGGCCAAGCACCTCCTGCAGGTCACGCCGGATGTCGAGCAGATGATTCGCAAGCCGGTGGTGGCGACGTTCGAAGACCGGGAATGGACGATCGAGCCCGCCACCGTGACGCCGTACCTCACGGTCGAGATCGCGGATCGCGGTGGCCGCCTGACCCCCACCCTCTCCGTCGACACCGACGGGCTGGCGCGCGCGCTCCGCGAGATGTTCGCCGAGGTCAACCGCAAGCCGGTCGATGC
>JAUIGA010000119.1 GCA_030430125.1 Chloroflexia bacterium
GACCAGACCCTCGAACCGCCGTTCATCGAGCAGGTCCAGCGAATCAAGGCCACCATCGAACGCGGCAGCGCGCGCCAGCCGGTCGGGCGTGGAGCGACGGCATGAGCCAGCACAACACCAACCTCTCCGAGACCATTCCGACCTTCGACGATGCGAACCAACCGCACGGGGGTGGGCTCACCGATTTGAGCGCGCTCACGTCGAGCTCGACGATCCGCAACTGGCGGGACGCCGCGATCATCGGACTGGTCGCCGTGGTGCTGATCTCGGGGTTGCAGCTGTGGCTCACCGTGAGCGACACGCCGGCCTACGTGATGCCGAAACCCACGGCGATCGGCACGGCCCTGTGGGAGAACTTCGACCTCTTCTGGCCGCACATCCTGAGCACGCTGAAGGTTCTCCTCGCGGGCTACGCCATCGGCGCGGCGGTCGGGCTGGTGCTCGCCGCGACCATCACCCAAATCCCGTTCATCGAGAAGATCATCACGCCGTACATCCTGCTGCTGGTGACGACCCCAATGCTGGCGCTGGTGCCGCTGCTGAGCGCCAAGCTCGGCTACGACTCCATGGCGCCGCGCGTCATCGTGGTGGCGCTGGCAGCGGGCCCGATGGTGATGATCAACGCCGCCACCGGATTCCGCCGCACCGACCTCGGCAAGATCGCGCTGGCACGGTCCTACGGCGCGTCGACCGTGCAAATCTTCACCCGGGTTCGCTTCCCGATGGCGCTGCCGATGATCATCGTCGGCCTGCTGGTCGGCGCGATCTTCGGGCTGCTCACCGCGGTCGGCGCGGAGATGGTGGGCTCCAGCGTGGGGCTGGGCAACCGCCTGGTGTACTACTCCGCGCGCGTCCAGATGGACAACTTTTTCGCAATCATCGTCATCCTGGCCGTGATCGGCATCACCGACTACGTGATCTTCTACTGGATCGGCAAGAAGTGGGCGAGCTGGGAGACCTGACCGGCCCACGGCAACCATCGCCTGGTGGCAGGCAGGAAGGGAGGTCGAACGGAGCGCAAGGCAACGAAACCTCTGGCGCAAGTGGTTGGCGACACCACCGACAAGACAAGGAGCAGAACATGCCGACGCATCGATCGAAGCTGTTCAACACCCCGTTGTCACGCCGAAGCGTCATGGGCGCTGGAGCGGCGCTCGCCGGAGGGCTCGCGCTCGGCGGCGGCCGGCTGCAGGTATCCGCCCAGGATGGACGCAACTCGGTGGTCTGGATCTCGCCGCGCGGCACGCTCGAAGTCTTCGACGACTACGGCTACTGGGTCGCCGTGGAGATGGGGTACTTCGGCGATATCGAGACCGAGCTGCAACCGGGCATCCTCGAAGCGACATCCGGCGGCAAGGCCGTCGCCGAGGGCCAGGCCGACATGTCGTTCGTCTCGCCAGGCGTGTTCAGCGCGCTGATCGAGGCGGATACCGGCCTGGTGTCGGTCTGGCATCAGGTCGCGCAGGAGACATTCGACTTCGCCGTCGCTCCCGGCTCGGACATCACCGAGGTTGCGCAGCTCGAAGGCATGCGCGTGGCCCTCGGCGACCCCGGCTGGTCGCTGATCACCGATCCGCTCTTCGCCCAGGCCGGCATCGATCCGGCATCGGTGCAATACGTGCAGGCCGGCGCAACCTGGGCACAGGCGGTCGGTTCCGGCCAGGCCGATGCGGCGCTCTGCTGGGAGGGGCTGCGAGCGCAGTGGGGCGCGGCCGGGCTCGAATACGACTACATCCTCGGCAAGGACTGGTCCGTGTTCCCGGCGAATTCGTTCCAGATACGCCAGGCGGACCTCGAAGACGACAGCCTCACCGAGTTGTACACCAACTATCTCAAGGGCTGGGCGATGGGCATGGAGTTCACCCACTGGAACCCCCTCGCCGCCACCCAGATTGTCGTCAGCCAGCCCGATATCGGCTCGGCCCTGGAGGAGTCGTTCCCGGACATGGCGGTCGGCGTCGAATCGCTGTGGCAGAACGCGCTCATCTTCCGTGGTGACTTCGACAACCGCGCCGGGTGGGGCGATCACGACCTCGAGTCGTGGCAGGCGTATTTCGATACGCTGCTCGATCTGGGGCAGGTCACCGAGGAGATCACCGCCGAAGATGTCTGCAAGAACGAGTACATCGCCGGCGCGAACGACTTCGATCTCGAGCAGGTGAAGGAGGACGCCCGCACCTACCCGCTGGACGAGACCTTCGCCGCGATCGACATGCCGGAGGGCGCCGGGTTCACAAAGGACGAGCTCGGGTAACATCGCGCAACATCCCGGTGCGGGTGGCCGTGACGCCCCCGCACCGGATCGACTTCACGACGCTTCAGTTGGGGATCCATGCATGAAGAAGGACTTTCACCATATCGGCCTGCCTGCACCGGACCAGGATACTCCGACCCCGGGCGAATCCTGGGTGGCGGGCGGGCGGCTCTGGGTCAGCAATCCGGCCCACCACCCGCAGAGAGTCGAATGGCTGCGCTACCCACCCGATACCCTGGTGGATCCAGCGATGCAATCTGCGCCCCATATCTGCTATCTCACCGACGACATCGACGCCGCTCTCGATGGCAAACAGGTGATCCGGGAGATCAATGAAGTCGGGGAGCCACCGTTCGGGCGCGCCGCATTCACCATGGAAGATGGCGTCGCGGTCGAATACATTCAGTTGTATCCGGGCCGCGCGTGGTTCGATGACGACCTCGACGACGCAGATGGAGGAACGTGAGCACAATGGCCGACCGTCTCGCAGTATCCACGAACACCTACCACAGTTACAGCTTCGAGGAGGCGCTCGCCGGAATCTCGGGCGCCGGCTACTCCAGTGTCGAGCTCTCGTCCGTGCCCGGCTGGACCGAGCACGTCCGGCGAGACGCCAGCGACACCGAGCTCGAACACATCGGCGCGCAGGTGCGGGCGGCCGGACTCGATGCGATCAGCATGAGCGGGCATTCCGACCTCGCCTCGGACGACGGTATCGCGGAGTTCCGCAAGGCGATCCACATCGCCCGCCAGCTCGCCATCCCCTACCTCACAACCAGCACCGGTGGTCACGATGACTCCTCCTCCGGATCGGTCGAGGACCAGCGCCGCGAGTTCCTGGCCCGTTTCGGTCCGCTCGCCGACGAGGCCGCCGCAGCCGGCATCAACATCTGCATCGAGACGCACGGCGGACTGTCGGCCACCGGTGCGCTGGCGGCGGAACTGGTGCAGGTGATCAACAAGCCGAACGTCGGCATCAACTACGACACCGCGAACGTGATCTTCTACGGTCACGTTCGACCGGAGGAGGACATCAAGGCAGCTGCCCGCTACATCACCCACATGCACCTCAAGGACAAGGCGGGCGGCGATCAGGAATGGAACTTCCCGCCGATCGGGACCGGCAACATCGACTTCGCGGCCATCTTCGGCACGTTGGAGGAGGTCGGGTTCACGGGACCGGTGTCGGTCGAGCTGGAGTTCCAGGGCGAGCCGTGGCCCCCGCTGGCGGAGGTCGACGCGGCGGTGAAAACATCGTACGACTTCATTCGAGGGTACCTGCCAGGGCAGGCGCTGCCGTAGTTCCAAAACAACGAATCCGCAAGGATTCGTCTTTCTGAGCGCAGCGAAGCATGACGGTTTCTGATTGTGACCCAGGAACATCTTGGCAAACCGCTGAAGGAGAACACGACACCACATGACTACCATTCGCATCGCGGTGCTGGGCGCCGGGTTCATGGGCGGCACCCACGCCCACGCCTACCACAAGTTGGACGGCATCGACGTCGCGGCGATCTACGCTACCTCGCCGAAGCGTGCCGCGCCCCTCGCCGATGAACTCGGCACGATGTGGACCGACGACCTCGACCGCATCCTCGAGGACGACACGATCGATGCGGTCGATATCTGCCTGCCCACGCCGGAGCATCGTGCCGCGATCGAAGCATCGCTGGGTGCCGGCAAGCATGTCCTGCTGGAGAAGCCGCTCTCGCTGACGAAGGACGACGCCACCGCGATCGTCGCCGCGGCACAGGCGAGCGACCGGCTGGTGATGGTCGCGCACGTGCTCCGGTTCTGGCCGGAATACGTGGCGCTGAAGCGGGTGGTCGACAGCGGCGAGCTCGGCGCTCCCCTGCAGGTCAATGCCGTTCGGCGCCAGCCCGCCCCGGCCTGGGTCGAGGGCGGCTCGCGCGGTCACCTGACAGGCGGCTCGCTGCACGACATGCTGATCCACGATTTCGACGCCGCCAACTGGGTGCTCGGCACGCCCGTTTCGGCATTGGCAACCGGGATCTTCAACCCGAAGAACGACGCCGTCGACCAGGCGCAGGTGATGGTGACCTACGCGAGCGGCGCGTCGGCGACGATCGACGGCGGATCGATGATGCCGGAGAGCTACCCGTTCACCTCGCGTTTCGAAGTGTTCTGCGAGAACGGCGCGGTGGAGTACCACTTCCAGGCGGGTGGGCGCTCGTTCGAGATCGGCGAGCCGACAAACGTGCTGACGGTCTATCGCAACGAGGGCGATCCGGAGGTGATTGACGTCGAGCAGACTGACGCCTACGAGAACGAATGCGCATACTTTGTGGAGTGCCTGCGCGCCGGCGCGTCACCGGATCGATCGCTGCCGGAAGCAGCGCTGGATGCCATGCTGGTGTCGCTGGCGGCGCAGGCGTCGGTGGAACGCGGCGCACCGGTACGGATCGACGCCGTGTGATACCGCGCATCCGGTCTGCTCCCTGAGCGACGTCGGGATCGTTATCCTTTGGTAGCGACCGGACCGCCCGCGCCGCGATACGTCGCACCAGACCCGAGCGGACAGGCGGTCCGCACCTGCACCGCGCTCGCCGGGCGGATCGAACCAACACGACACCGGCACGCGCCCGTGCGACGGGCGTTGCCGCCAGAGACGGATTTCGCCACTCCGCTGAACCGGAGACATAGTGTGACTTCATCGCCACATCCCCTACATGACGGGTCGCTCGACCCGCTCGCCCTGCTGCAGCGCCACGGCGACGGCAACGATCATCGCGGCATCAGGCTGCGCCTGTTGTGGCTGCGCCAGCAGCACCCGGAGGCGCGTGTCCGCACGAAGCTGGTCTTCCGCGACGACCGCACCGTGGTGATGTCGGCCCGGGTCACGCTGCCGAACGGGGGCGAAGGTGCCGGTCACGCGGCGAGTCCAATCCAGGATGCGGCCGTGTTCGCCGAAGCCCTCGAAGCGGCCGAGCTGCGGGCAATCGGCCGGGCACTCGACATGCTCGGATACATCGTTGTCGACCCGCGCACCGAGGCATCAGCTCCGTCGCAGGAACCCATACCGGTCGCCTCGCCGCCGACCGAGCGGCAGCAACCCGAGGGTGACGCCGCTCCGGCAGAGCCACCGCCCGAGGTGCAGCCCCACCGTCGACCACCGGAACATGTCCAGGCAATCCGGGCACTGCGCGACCGGCACACCATGCCCCCCGCCGAAGCGTCTCCCGATCCGTCCGACAGCGAACCAAACCAACCTGCGCCCGATATTGCACAAGCACCCGTGGCACCACCACATGGGGAGGCCACTGGGTCTGCACGCGATCAGCTCAAAGCACCACCACAACCGGATGCACCGCCCCCGCCCGATTCGCCGGATGCCGAGCCCGAGCTCGAGGACATTTCGTGGACGGCGTTTTGGACATGGGCTCGCAACACGCATCAGATCGGGTCCCGCGTGCAGGTCGAGGAGCTGCTGGGGCAACCGGTGGCGCGCAAGACCCCGGGCGAGCTGCGCCAGCTGCTGAACGCGCACTTCGTGGGACGGAACGTGGCCGATTCCTGACGCATAGCAACATTTCGTGAAAGCTGGACCCGGCGCAATGTCAGCAACGAACGTACATTGCGTCGGTTTGCTTTGCCACAATACGTACACCGAATCGCCTTATGATTCATCATTTTCCACGCTGTTCCCCCTTGGATTCGTGCCAAACTGGCAATGTCCGTACACTTGTTACAACTCACGCGCGGATGTAGCCTAACTGTTGTCAGGTTCCCACTCCCGCTTTCGGGAACCTGCCCGATGCACCGCGACCCCGCACGGTGCATCTCCGATCAGCAACCCCCGCATGCTGATCCGGACCGCTCTTCAGGTTCGGCTCCACCGGGGGTGAATGGCGGCCACGACGGCCGCATCTTCGATATCTCCATGACACGCCGGGGGAGGGTGTCCGTATGACGGCCGTTACGGCATTTCGCAAGCGACTGCGACCCTGGGCCACACCGGTCCGGCTCGTCGCTCTGTTGGTCGCCTTGACCCTCGCCGCCGGCACAGCCCTCGCGGACGAGCCGGCGTTCTTTCGCGCTCAGGTCCCCGAGGCGACACCGCCAGCCACACCAACGCAGGATGAGCTCCAGCTGCGCCGCGACCAGGCCATCTTCGATGGCGTCGATCAGCTCGTGCTCACCTTCGAGGAGTACAACGATTCCGGTATCGACGGCACCGCCACCCTCTACGACCTTGGCGACGATACCCTGATCGCCATCGCGATCGAAGGCGGCGGCGAGAGCCATCCCGCGTTCATTCTGGAAGGAACCTGCGGCAATACCGAACCGGAACCGATCGAACGCCTGGGACTGGTTGACGCCACCGGCGAGAGCCTCTCGCTCGTCGAGCGCTCGTTGAGCGACCTCATCGATGGCGGCGACTACACCATCGATCTGCGCCTGTCACCGAACGAGCTCGGCACGCTGGTCGCCTGCGTCAATATCGAAGGCACCACCGTGCCGGCAACTCCGGCACCGGGATCGACCCCACCGACCGTGCCGGCAACCGGCACACCCGCGGTCGTCCCGACCGGCGAGGGCGGCATCACCGAGACGCCAACCGCCGCGGAAACACCGACACCGACCGAAACGGCATCTCCAACGGAGACGCCGACGGCCACCGCGACATCGACCCCGACCGAGACACCGACCGCCACGGAAACACCGACACCGACCGAAACGGTATCTCCAAGGGAGACTGCGACCGCCGTCGAGGATGGTACCGGTGGTCCGCAGGTAGCTCCGGGGGCTGTTGCCTCCCTGCCGCTGGGCGACTACAGCGGCCTGGGTGTGAGCGGCACCGTCTCACTGCTCGCGATCGACGATGACTCAACCCGCGTCACGCTGACGTTGACAGGTGACGCCGTCACCGGCAATCACATCGCCCATCTCCATCGTGGCACCTGCGGCGCACCGGAGGACGACGGCACCATCTATCTCGCGACGGTCGATGCCAACGGCGTCAGCGACTCGACGGTCGACCTGTCGCTCGCCGCGTTGCTCGGCGATGGCTGGATCGTCAATGTGCATCGTTCGGACGCGGACTACGACACCTGGCTCGTGTGCGGCGAGCTCGGCAACGCCACCATCGGCATGACCGGTGTGGTCGATGTCACCCCGATCGTGGGCGGCAAGGGGACCGGCATCACCCAGGCGCCGGTGGGGGGCAAGGGCGCCACCACGGCCACATCGACGGGCAGTGACGGCACCTCCGGCGTCGGGGGCAAGGGCGAATCCGTCCCGACCTCGACCCTGACCCAGGGGGTTGGTGTGGGATCGACCCTGCCCTGGCCGGATACCCCGGCGCAGGCCATCGCCTGGTCGCTCGGTCTCTTCTCACTCGTCCTCGTGGCCTCGGCGATCATGCTGCGACGGCTCGAACGTTCCCACCGACCAACTTCCCGCTGGCAGCGACTCGGTCTCTGACCCAGCCCGGTCAGGCACCACGCCGGCAACCTCCTCGACCGACGGATCGGGCATACCCGGTCCGTCGGTCTCGTTGCGCATCACCAGTACGGCACCAGTGCGATACTTGCTGGTGTGTCTCGGGTTTGTGACCTCGCGGTTCGACCGTACTACCCTTGACCAGGAGGAGCCATCGATGATCCGCCTGAAGCGCGCGTGGGACAATGTTGCGGAGGACGACGGCGCGCGATACCTGGTCGATCGCCTGTGGCCGCGCGGGGTGAAGAAGGACGATCTCGCGATTGCCGGCTGGCTCAAGGATGTCGCTCCGAGCAACGAGCTCCGTCGCTGGTTTCACGGCGAGGACCGATCCTGGGACGAATTCCGCCGGCGGTATGCACGCGAAATCGACGCACACCCCGAGGCGCTGGCACCGTTGCTCGACGCCGCCCGCGCCGGCAACGTCACGCTGGTCTATGCCGGCAGGGACCGGGACCGCAACAACGCCACCGTCCTGCGCGAGATACTCGAACAACGCCTGGACACCTCAACGTCGCAGACCATGTAACGCGTCTTGCACAACTCTCAGGAGAACCGATGCGCCTGTTGCTGATACGTCACGGACAGACCCGTGGGAACATCCACAACCACCTGCAGGGTGATGACGACCCGCTGACCGACCTCGGTCGCGAGCAGGCCCGCGTCACAGGGCGCTGGCTCGCGGGCAACGAATCGATCACGCACCTCTACGCGAGTCCGCTTGCGCGCGCCTTCGAGACAGCATCGATCATCGGCTGGTCGATCCGGCACGAACCGATGATCGAACGGGGGTTGGCCGAGCTCAACATTGGCGTGGCCGCCGGCACGCCGTTCGATACCTGGATTGCCGCTAACCCGCACCACACGGACCAGTTGCGCGACCCGGTGACACGAATGAACTTCACCTGGGAGGGCGGCGAAAACGGCCATGCCTTCCGGGACCGGGTATTTGCCGCGTGGGATCACATCGTCAACGAACATATCGGCTCCGATGATGTGGTTGCCGCCGTGTCGCACGGCGGCGCGCTCGCCTGGATTGCCGCGCGCGTGCAAGGGCTGCCGCTCGATACCTGGCCCGTGGATTCGTTCCGCAACCTGTCGATCAGCGAGTTCGATATCGATCACCACGGCGAACCGACCGTGATCGAGTGGAATCGCACGACGCACCTCGAGGATGCCGGTATCGAGATCACGTGACGTGTTGCGGGTCCCAGTTCGAAAGAGTCCAACGCGCAACCACTCAACGTCACTCCGAGCCGGCAAGGCGCGCATGCGCCGCA
>JAUIGA010000120.1 GCA_030430125.1 Chloroflexia bacterium
CAGCCCTTCCAGCGACCCTCGCAGCGAGAACAACGGTGTGCGCAGGTCGTGCACGATCGCGCCGATGAAGTCCCGGCGCTCCTGCTCCAGCGCGGCCTGCCGTTCCAGCGATGCCTTGACACTGGCAGCCATGCCCTCGAATGCAGCGCTCAGCTCGGCGACCTCGCGCACGCGCGAGCCGGGCAGGTCGACATCCAGCTCCCCGACGGCGATGCGGTGGGCGGCAGCGCTGGTCGCCGTTAGCGGGTCGACGATCGACCGGCGCAGGAACCAGGCAATTCCGGCCAGAGTGAGTACCAGCGCGCCGAGCAACGCGACAGGCACGAACCACTCCCGCAGCTCCTCGGGCGGACCGGACCGCTGGTCGGCATAGATGTAGGCGACCTGTGTATCGTCGGTGCCCGGCAGCACAAAGCGCCGCGCCATCCGCGAAGTGTCGACCGCATCGGCCAGCGGCTCACCGCTGGTCCGAAACACTTCCTGCCCGTCTTCCACCAGCACGACATCGACGTCCTCTCCCGCGAGCCAGGCGGCGAGGTCTGCCTGCCAGTCCGGATCCTCCCAGGAATCGGCATCGTCAAGCAGCCGGGATTCGACGCGCTGCTCGATACCGACCGGCCCGTGGGTCGGGCGAAACAGCAGAAATCCGATGACGAGCATCGTCAGCACCGGCGCCAGGAACAACGCGAACAGCGCGAGCGCCAGCCAGCGGCGGATCGGGAGGGTGCGAAGGAATGTCATTGGTGCCGCTCGCCCTCGAAGCGATAGCCCACCCCCCAGACCGTGACGATGTAGGCGGGGTTCGCGGCATCCGCCTCGATCTTCTCCCGCAGGCGCCCGATATGCACCGTCAGCGAATGGCGGTCGCCATAGGGTCCCCACAACCGCTCGAAGATGGTGTCGCGGGTAAGTACCTGCCGTGGGTGCTCGGCGAGAAGCTGCAACAGGTCGAACTCACGGGCGGTGAGCGGCGCGAGGTCGCCATCGACCCACACCTCGCGCGCGCGAAGGTCCATGCGAAGCCTGCCGAAATCGAGCATCGCCTCGTGCGGGCGATCGCCCCGCCCGGCGCGGCGCAGCACCGCCTTGACCCGCGCGACAATCTCGCCGGGTGTGGCGGATTTCACGATGTAGTCGTCTCCGCCGAGACCGAGCCCGCGAATCTTGTCGCTGTCCTCCTGTTTCGCCGTCAGGAAGAGCACCGGCACGTCGCTGGTCTCGCGGATGCGACGCAGCACGTCGAACCCGGACAGGCCGGGCATCATGATGTCCAGCAGCAGGCAGTCCACCCCGGTGGAGTCGAGGGTGGCCAGCGCGTCCGCGCCGTCGCTGGCGGTGAGCACGCGATACCCTTCGGCCTCCAGGAAATCACGCATCAGCAGCACGATGTCCTGCTCGTCATCGACGACCATCACGGTTGTCGGGTGTTCCATATGCGCCTCCTCTACATTGGAACCTGGTCCCCAACGAACGTGTCAAGCTGCGCACGAGACACGCCAGTCCGCGTGTCGAAGCATCTCTTGCGCCATGGTGACCAGGGTTCACCACTTGCGAACATCTTCGTTTGAGATCCTTCGACTTCGGCCCCGAGGGCCTTCGCTCAGGATGACAACCACAGATTGACTTGCCACTCAAGTTGCCACCGTGTCGAAGGGACACCATCGTCCGGACTCCCTCCACCACCCCAGTATCCGCTCCAACTTCACCCATTTCGAGCACGTTTCGCACCTCCGAACGATGCCGTAACGCAGTGTTGACCGTCCGTTGAGAACCGGCCGACCGGGCGTTGATTTCCGCTGCCTACCATCAACTCGTTGGCATTCGAGCCGTGGCGATCCCCCGCAGAGCCGCTATCGACCACGGCGCAGACACGGAAGGAACCGGACATGGACATGATGCAGGTGTTCGACATGGCAGCGGTGCTGGCAGCGATCAACGAGGGCAGGGACGGCTGGTGGTTCCTCTGGCCACTGGTCCCGCTTTTCTGGATCGTCACCATCGCAATCGTGCTGCGGTTCGTCGTCTTCCGCGGCCGTCGCTTCCGGGAGGCGTCACCGCTGGACCAGGCGCGCGGCGTCCTTGCGGAGCGCTATTCCCGAGGAGAGATCGACGCCGAGGAATACCGCCGGCGCCGCGACGAGCTCCAATCGTAAGAACCGCGGCCACCACAAGTTTCCGTGAGAGGGAGGGGACACATCCCTCTCACGGGCGGCCACTCAACGGCTATTCAATGGAGGACAGAATGCCCGACCACACGAATCACGGTCCGCACGTCATCGAAACCCGCGATCTCACCCGGCGATACGGCGAGATCACCGCCGTCGACACCCTCAACCTGACCGTCCGCCGCGGCGAGGTGTATGGGTTTCTCGGGCCGAACGGCGCCGGGAAGACGACCACGCTGCGCATGCTGCTCGGCCTGATACGGCCGACAAGTGGCGGCATCGCGGTGCTTGGCTCGTCGCCCGGGTCGGCCGGGAGTCTCGCCCGCACCGGCGCCATGATCGAAACGCCGGCGTTCTACCCGCATCTTTCGGGCGGCGACAACCTGCGCGTGCTGGCACGGTACGCCGCGGTCGACGCATCCCGCATCGACCTGGTGCTCGACCAGGTCCGCTTGCTCGACCGCGCTGGCGATGTCTTCCGCGAGTACTCGCTGGGCATGAAACAGCGGCTGGGGGTAGCGGCGGCGCTGCTCAAGGACCCGGAGCTGCTGATTCTCGACGAGCCGACCAACGGACTCGATCCCGCCGGCATGACCGAGATGCGAGCGCTCATCCGCGAACTCGGACAGGGCAACCGCACGGTGCTGCTCAGCAGCCACCTGATGCACGAGGTCGAACAGACCTGCGACCGCGCCGGCATCATCGCCGCCGGGCGCCTGGTGGCGGAGGGCACGATCGACGACCTGCTCGGCGAGGATGCGCTGGTAGTGCGCGCCGAACCGACGCTCGACGCCATGGCGATCGCGCGGGACATCGCCGGCGTGCGGCGGGCAAGTCTCGTCCGCGGGGCCATACGCATCAAGACGCTGCCAGGTGCGGAGCTCGACCCGGCATATCTCAACGCACGCCTGGTCGGGGCGGGAGTCGCCGTGCGGGAGCTGCGCCTGGAGCGCGCGTCCCTCGAATCGGTCTTCCTCGATCTCACCAACCCCAACGAATTACCAGCGCGCGGCGACTGGCCGGGACATCCCGACGGCAACGACACGATACACGACGAGGAGGTGGCGGATGTTGCGTAGCGGACTGTACATGTTGTGGGCGGAACTGTTCCTGCTGCGCCGCCGGGTGGCGACCTGGGTGCTGCTTGGCACCTGGACCGGACTCGGCCTGCTGTTCGGCTATATCGTTCCCTACGCGATGTATCGCAGCGACGACGACGAGGGACCCAGCGCCCTGACCGGCATGCTGCCCGATCAGCTCACGCAGACGGTGCTCGACGGCTTCCCGTTCTACGGCGGGGCGATCGCGCTGATGCTCGGGGTGCTGTCGGTCGGTAGCGAGTTCGGCTGGGACACCCTGAAGACGCTGTTCACGCAGGGACCGGGCCGCGGCAGGATATTCACCGCGAAGATGGTCGCGCTGGCGATCATGATCGTGCCGTTCGCGGTCTCGATCTTCGCCTTCGGCACGGTCGCCAGTGTCATCATCGCCCGGATGGAGGGCATAACCGTCGTCTGGCCAGATTCCGGAACGGTGCTGGAAGGGGTGGCCGCCGGCTGGCTGATCCTGGTGGTCTGGGCGGCAGTCGGGGTGCTGCTAGCCGTGATCACGCGCGGCACGTCCCTGGCGATCGGTATCGGCATCCTCTACACGCTGGTGATCGAAGGGTCGATCAGCCTGCTGGTCGACACGGTGAGCTTCGTCGAGCCGGTCGTCGACTTCTTCCTGCGGGCCAATTCCTACTCGCTGATCCGGCCGCTCGGCGGCGCGTCTGGCGCAAGTGGCGACAGCGCGGCGACGGATGGACCCGGCGCGTTCTCCGGTCCATATGTGGACACAACCCAGGCCCTTGTGGTGCTCGTCGTCTACGCATTGGTGCTGACCGGGATGTCGGCCTGGCTGCTGCGTCGCCGGGACGTTGCCTGACCCCGAAGGGGGGCCAGATTGTCCGCTCGGGAGGTACATTCCCGGACCGTATGTGGAATCTTCAGGACGCAATGCAGATTCGGTCACAGCCGCGCCACTTCTGCCGCCGGGATCTACTCACATCCGTTGAGCATTCCCTGATTCGTCGCCCGCACCGTCGGCGGAGGCGCCGTTGTGTGACCCGGACTCGGTGCTGGCGGGCCGGTGATTCGCAATCGCCTCCTGGATCCGCGCGACCTCCGCCTCGGGATCGTCAACCTCGACGCAGATCAGGTCGAAGTGATTCCCCTCGAGCTGGAGCGTGATGCAGTTCTCCGCATGCCGGCGCACCCAGAAGGAACGCACCTTCGGCGTGTCCCAAAACCGCCAGTAGGTCCCGGCGGTGTAGTATCCGGGGGCGTTGGTGCCGGGCAGTCGCAGGCCGATCGGGCCGTTCCGGGCCAGCTCTGGCTCGTAGGAAACCGAGATGACCTGCTCGTACGGGACATCGATCTGTCGCCGCAGCGACCAGACGCGGTGCCAGCCGGTGGGCCGAATGCGAAGGGCGTTCCAAAGCAGGTCGATTTCGACGGGCGCCACGGTGCGGTCCTTTCGGGTGTAGGTCGTGCACGATCGCGTGCCGAAGGTTCGGGCATCATGGAGCATGTCATCCACGAACCGGTCACGCGACGTATATGCTGACAGAAGCCTGCCAGCGAACGGATCGCCGATCGGTCGCGTGTGGGCGCAAGGATACACGAGTCGTGCCCGGTAGCGCCGGAGACGACACGTGGTGCCGCGCATACGACATCGAGAAAGCACATCCAGCCATGTCCACCACCTCCGCCTCGACCACCGGTCAAACCGCCCATCCACGCCGCGTGATCGACCCCGCCCGGAGGGATCGGTACCAGGGGCTTGTGGCCGGCATGGCCGGGGCGCTGGTGATGGTCGCCGTGTTCATCCTGCTGCGCGGTTTCACGGACTCCGTCTCCGTGATCGATACCATCGCCGACGCAACGTTGCTGGCGATGCCGATCCGGCTGTTCTCCTTCCTGCTTGAGACCTTCGGCACCAACGCCAAGACCCTCTTCCTGGCGGGCCTGATCGCGCTGCTGGTGCTGATCGGCGGCGGTCTCGGCCAGGTCTACGCCGCGCAGACCGCCGGGGCGCGCCGCCCAATCTGGCCCCGCGCGCAGACATTCGCCGCCGGCATCACCGTTGTGCTCGGCCTCTTCCTGCTGATCGTCGGCGGTTCGCAGACACCGGACGCAGTGAGCGGGATGAATGCGGTGCGTGCCCTGCTCGTGGTCGCGCTCGGCGCGGAGGCATGGGCGATTGTCACCGCGCTGGTGCTGGCATCGCTCCGGGCACGTGCCGTCCCCGATGCCGCCACCCCTGACCACACCGGCGGACTCGATCGCCGCCAGCTGGTATCGCTGGCGACGATGGGTATCGCGACAATCGGCTCGCTTGCCGTGGTCGGGCGCGAGGTGCAGCGCGTCGCCACTCGCAAGACGGTCGGTACCGCGTCGCAGGGAAAAATCCCGCCGGCCATCACCCCGAACGACGAGTTCTACGTGATCTCAAAGAACTTTACGGACCCCACGCCGGATCGCGGCGACGATTGGAGCGTCGAGATCGGCGGCCTGGTGGAGCGACCCGGTCGCATCTCCCGGGCCGAGATCGAGCAACTCGCCGGACCGGATTTCGTCTCGACCCTGACCTGCATCAGCAACGAGGTCGGTGGACCGTTGATCGGCACCGCGCAGTGGTCCGGCGCGCCGCTGAGCAGGGTGCTCGGCGAATTCGGCATCAGCCCGAACGCGGTCGACCTCGTCGCCGAGGGCGAGGATGGTTACACCGACTCGATCCCGATCCAGAAGGCGCTCGCCCCGGAAACGCATCTCGTCTGGGCGATGAACGGCGAGTCGCTGCCCCGGTTGCACGGCACGCCGATCCGCCTGATCGTGCCCGGCCTGTACGGCATCAAGAACGTGAAGTGGCTGACGAAGCTGACGATCGCTGGCGACGACTACCAGGGGTACTGGCAGGAGCGGGGCTGGACCGACGAGGGCATCATCAAAACGCAGAGCCGCTTCGACGTTCCCGAGCGTCGAGATGTCCTCAATGCGGGTCGGCACGAGATCGGCGGTGTCGCCTTCGCCGGCGATCGGGGCATCGGCATGGTCGAGGTCAGCTTCGACGGCGGCGACACCTGGCAAGAGGCTACCATCGTCGAGAACCCGAGTCCCGCCGGATTGAGCTGGGTGATCTGGACGACGCAGTGGGAGGCGAAGCCCGGCCGCTACGAGCTTGTGGTCCGCGCCACGGACGGAGAGGGGAACCTGCAGACCGAGGAGCGGGCATCTCCCGCACCTGACGGCGCCAGTGGCTACCACCGCATCGAGGTCGGCGTCGCGTGATCGAGGGAGTGCCGGAAACCAGCACCACGTAGACCCGGATTTTGATATCCGGATTCGCAATAGTGGATCGTCCAGGAAACCCCGTAGACCAACGATCACTCGTCAGTCCGAACCCCGAACGCGCCTCCGCCGGCTCAACTTCCCCAGGGTGCTCCGCCAGCAAGCCGGGAGTATCCGGCCCATTGGGCGGCATCGTAGACGTCGCCCTTGCGTTGGTTGGCAGACACCACAACGCCACGGGCCAGACGCTACCCACCGGTGCCGGCAACGAACAACGGATAGTACGTCTGCAGCACCGCAGACCGTTCCGTCTCTGGGCTGTCGAGATCGACGACAAAGCCGGTGTTGGTCTCGGCGCTGGTCAGCGCGACCAGCATGCCGCTCGGCGAAATCGACGGCAACGTCAGCCCCTCCGCCTCGCGAAGCTCCTGCGGAACCTCGACCGGCACGACCTCGGTCGTGTCGTCGTCGTTCACCCGCGCAAGGTAGGTGTGGTCATCGTCGATCCAGATGACCGCCGTCTCACCGGACGCCGACGCGTCGATCCGGTACGTCTGTGGGCTGTAGTTGGAGACCCGTACATCCGGCACCTCGAACACCATGGTGCCGGTGACCGTGTCGACGATCCGCAGCGAGGACTCGTTCGACGACTCGCTGGTGGTGAGGCTGGTGACGAGGAAGCGCACCGGTGCCATGTTGCGATACATCTCGCTGTCCGGTCCCCGGTCGAAGCCCGGCAACAGCGTGGTATCTCCGGTGGCGACGTTGACCGCCGTCACATCGCCGGAACCGCCCCACATCAGCACAATACTGTCGTCGGGGGTCAGGCGGAGCCGCACCGGGAGGTTGTCGTCTCCGATTGCGAACAATGCCTCCGTCTCAGCACGCTCTCGCGCTTCAAGCAGCCTCAGCGTGCCCTGATCGACGTATACCACCGCCGCGTCGCCATTGACCCAGAGCATCTGCCGGGGACCGCTGTTCATATATGGCATCGTGCTGGTGAGAATCTCTCCGTCTGTCGCCTGTGAGATCGTGATCGTCGTCTCGCCCTCTTGCGTGACCTGCATCGTGGCGAGGAACCGGCCATCAGGCGAAACCTGCACCTCAAAGACTGGTCCTGCTTTCGGGTCGCCGGCAATCCAGGAAGCTTCGTCCAGCGTTCGATGCAGAACCAGCGAGTCGCCAGGGAGCTGCGGATCCTCAATAGGGCGCATCTCTTCGTCATAGGCCGGCAAGACCGAGATGACTGCGGTGGAGTCGAATCGATTGCCAGAGAGCATCACCGTGCGGGAGTGGTGCATCGGCTCTCCGATGTAGTCCGACAGCAGGCGGCTCTCCATCGATCGCAGGTCGGTGATGCGCCAGTCGGTGAGGTCGACTGCGGCCGGGGTGACCAGCCAGGGGCTGCCGGGCACCTGGTTGAAGAGATTGAGGCGACCACCTGTTTCGTTCAGGTTCACGCTCTCGCGGAGCTCGAACAGCTCGATCGGGCCCAGGTCGAGGCTCGCTCCCGATTGCAGGCTCAGGATAGAAACACGGCCGCTGGCGAGGTCGAGCCGCACGGTGCCAGGCCACGTCAGCGGGGAGACATTTTCTACGTCATCGGCCAGGACGACGGGTGACGGCTCTTCGCGACAGTGGAGGGAGAGCGTGCCGTCCCACGCGAGCACGAGCGAGGTTCCACTCCATTCAGACGACTCACCCCGGAAGATCGGCATGTCCTGATCGATATTGCAGGTCGCGACCGGCCCCAATGCCACACTGGACGAGGGTGGGGTGGCAGCGATCGGCGCGACCGTCGGTGACGCCTGAATCGCCACGCCAGAAGCGAGCGGAGTTCCAGCATCGTCCCCAGTGCCCCACAGCAACCGATAGCCGCCGAAGCCGACCGCGATCAACACAAGGATGAGGGCAACATTGGAGAGCGCGACCCACGGAAGACGCCCCGTTCGCCTGTGACCAAATCGCGTCGCAATGCGGCTTCGTGTCGTCGTCACCGTCGAGGACGATGGTGGCAACGGGTGCGCAATGATGCCCGCACTCCCTGTCACGGACGTCGAAGCGACGCCGGCACCGAGAATCGCTTCCCAAATTCCATCGAGTTGGTCACCGTGCGGCGAGTCGACGGCGTGCGCGAGTTCGTGCACCTCGCGGGCGACATCGACGGGCATGGGCGCTTCCGCATGCGAACCGTTAGAGAAGTCGCTGGCATCTGGCGTCGACCGACCGGAGGCCAGCACGTCGAGATAGTCATTGAATCGGTCCTCCGGGGAAGGTGAAGAGTACCTGGTCATGATGTTCTCCCGGCTTGCTGGCGCCCGAACCGTTCGCGAAGTGTGGCGTAGGCACGAAACTGGGCAGACTTCACCGCGGAGAGCGACATGTCGAGCGCTTCGGCGATCTCCGCGCCAGTGAGGTCGGCCAGACGCAGTTCGAGGATGTGCCGCTGCCGATCGGGGAGCACCGCCAGCATTGATCGCAGCCGTCGGGCTT
>JAUIGA010000121.1 GCA_030430125.1 Chloroflexia bacterium
GCATCGCGTACCGGGGCACTCCGCTCGACCCGGACCGGCTCTGGCACGACCCGGCGCGGCTCGACGCATGGACGCGCGAGAACCTGGAGGCATACTGGCGACCGTGGCTGGGCCAGGCCGAGCGTCTGGCGGCTCATCCGGGCCTGCCGGCGCTAATCGACGAGGCGACCGAGTGGGGCGTGCTGGGCGTGACCCGGCTGCACTACACGCTGGCGACCGGGCAGGTCACCGCGAAGCACGGCGCCGGACTCTACGCGCTGGAGGTCTTCCCGCCGCGCTGGCATCCGATCATTGAGGAGGCGATCCGTGTGCGCGAGCGCCGGGACACGGCACCTGGCACTCCGGATCCTGAGGACCGCGTCCGGCAGATGCGGGCGTACATGGCGATGGTGATCGAGGATGCGCTGGCGTTGCCGAGATGCACCGAAAACGAGACGTAGCGGGCGACCCTGTGGCGGCCCCTCACGAAGACAGACGGTCTCGCACGTAGAGACACCTGACCAATTGCCGGTACCATGTGGTCGCTGCGCGACCACCGGGCAGACAACTGCTGCGCAGGTCCGCCCCTACGACTCGATGGAAGGATTCAGGTCCATGACGACACACTCCCGGCGGTTCCGGTTCGGTGTCCAGGTCGCGAAGACACGACCAGCGAGTGAATGGCGCGAGGTCGCCAGCAAGGCGGAGGCGCTCGGGTACGACATCTTCCTGATGCCGGATCACCTTGGCGGGCAGCTCGCGATCGGCCCGGCGCTGGCGGTAGTCGCCGAGGCGACGTCGACGATCCGCATCGGCACGCTGGTCTGGCAGAACGACTGGCGCCACCCTACCCTCCTCGCCAAGGAGGCGTACACCCTCGACGTGCTTTCGGAGGGGCGGTTCGAGCTGGGTATCGGGGCGGGCGGCTCGTTCCCACCGGAGTTCGAGTGGATGGGTGTACCGATGGCACCAGCATCCGAGCGCGTGGGACGTGTCGAGGAGAGCGTGCGCATCCTCAAGGCGGTGGCCGGCGACGATCCGGTCACCTTCGAAGGGGACCACTATTCGTTGACAGCCTTCGAGAGTCATCCCAAACCAGTACAGAAACCGTACCCACCGATCCACATCGGCGCGGGCGGGCCGAGGATGCTGCGGCTCGCGTCGCGGGAGGCGGACATCATCGGGCTGCTGCCGTCGCTCGGGATCGTCACGGCTTTCGACGAACGGGAGATTGGACCCGAGGCGTTCGACGAGAAGGTGGCACTGGTGCGAAAGGTCGCCGGGGACCGGTTCGAAGAGATCGAGCTCAACATCCTGATCCAGGGGCTGGCGGTGAGCGACGACCGCAAGGCGGCGATTGCCCGATTGCGGGACGAGCGCGGGTTCGATCACGACGCCTGGTTCGACTCGCCGATGGTGTTCGCGGGCAGCATCGACCAGATCGTGGAGCGGATGGAAGCGCAGCGGGAGCGGTTCGGGATCAGCTACTACGCGGTGTTCGAACATCAGATCGACGAGTTCGCGCCGATCGTGACGCAGCTGGCAGGCCGATGACGACGATGCATCAACGGGCCGTAGCGGCCCACCTGGCGGCGCTCCCGTCTCTGTCCACGACACGTCGCGAATGTCCTCCTGTCATGACGATGGGTGCGCGAAGAGCGATCTGCAGGTCATTGCCCGCGCCGACGTCGCCATGTGTTGCGGTGGGCAGCGCGGTCAAGTCCTCCGCTACATTTGCAACCAGGCCGCCCAACTCCAGCGTTGGCGGGACGTCGTCATGGTTCCGCACCGGCACAGCCGACGCACGCAAGAAGCCCCGAATTCCTGTTGTACACTGCAGGATAGAGGTGCGTTCCATCGTGTTCGCCATCACCAGGCAAGCGTAGCGTGTTCATTGCGTGATGCAGAGACCCTGGCCACTCCGGTCCCGGGCGACGGACAGCCGCGTCACACGACATGAGGAGGATTCCTGTGAGTCATCTGGTCGCAATTGCCTACCCCGACCGTCAGGTTGCGGACAAGGCGATGGGTGCACTGAAACAGCTCGACGCCAACAGCACCATCGATCTGCGGGAAGCGATCGTCGTGGAAAAGGACGGCGAGGGCGGGATCAAGGTCGGGGATATCCTGCGTCACACGGCCACTGGCGCTGGCGTGGGTCTGTTTCTCGGGGCGCTCGTTGGCGTCGTCTTCTTCCCGCCGCTGGCGGCGGTCGGCGCCTACTTCGGGGCGGCGAGCGGAGCGGTGACCGGCAAGCTTGTCTCCGTCGGACGCGCCGACAACCTCGACGATTTCGCACGGCAGGTAAACGGCAGCATGCCGCCAGGCAGCGCGGCGGTGCTGATGCTCGTCCGCAAGCATGACCCTGATGCGGCGATTGCCGAGCTCGGGCAGTTCGGCGGCCAGGTACTGCGCACGACATTGCCCGACGAGATCGAGGATCAGCTCCGAACCACCCTCGGTGATGCTGCCGGGCCCGAGTAACGACCCAGCCAATTGAATCGGCGATACACAACCCTGTCGCCGCTGCGCGACCACCGGGGTCGATCCCTGCAGCGGCAAGCCAGCACCAACCGCATGCACACGCGAATCACCCGAAGGTCGTATCAGAAATAGTTCACCGTGATACCGCCGTCGACGACGAACTGCGAGCCGGTCATCCATGAGGATTCGTCCGACGCGAGGAAGATACCGGCCCAGACGATGTCCTCCGCCCGTCCGAAGCGGCCGAGGGGGATACGGTCGAGCCGCTTGTTCTTCTCCTCCTCGCTGGGGAAGAGCGTCTCCAGCATGGGCGTCATGATCGGGCCGGGGCAGATCGCGTTGGCGCGGACACCCTGCGCGCCGTACTGGACAGCCAGCGAGCGCGTCAGCGAGAGCACGCCGCCCTTGCTGGCGGTGTAGGCGTCCTGAGGCACGGTGCATCCCATGAGCGCGACGAACGACGCGATGTTGATGACGCTGCCGCCACCGGCCTCGACCAGCTTCGGGATGCCGTACTTGCAGGTCAGGAAGATGCTCTTGAGGTTGGCATCGAGCACCCGCGCCCATGTCGCCTCGCTGGTCTCGAGCACCGAGGTGTCCTCGTCGGGCATGATGCCGGCGTTGTTGTAGAGGACATCGAGCCTCCCGAACCGATCGACGCCGTCGGCGATCATGCGCGCAACATCGGCCTCGATGGCGACATTGCCGGTGACGGCCAGCACGGCCTCCGGGCTGCCCGCCTCGGCGACGGCCTCGTTGAGCGCCGCCGCATTGACATCGGCGGCAATGACCTTCGCGCCCTGCTCGACGAACATGCGAGTCGCGACACGACCCATGCCGCTCGCCGCGCCGGTCACGAGAATCACCTTGCCCGCAAGTCGCATGTACTCCTCCTCCAGTTCCAGTCGGGTTTCGTGATCGCCGCCGGGTCGCGTGGCGACCATTGCTGACGCCCCATCGTCTCGAGTCAACGCCTGACCGCCGGCTCTGGACTCCAGCCACTGGGTGGCGCCGGCATCCAGGCTGCTGCTGACCTGACAGGCGTTGCGGCCATCATCGCCTACAGCGGCGGCGGCAGTCCAGCGAACACACATGACGCGAGCAATCGAATCGCCGCGGCAGGATTGCCCATGCAACCGGGTGGACCTTCTTCCACCCGCCTATCGCGCGACAAGCCGCATGAATGGTCCCAATGGGCACTGCCGGGACGCCGAGATCGAGATACATTCGTGGGTGGGAACCGAGACGCGAGCGCAACATGGCCAGTGAATCCCGGCGCCAACCATGGCGCGCCACGCTGCGCCCCGCGTCAGGCGACCGATTCCTGACCTCAAGGGGCCTGACGCTTCCATGCCGGACCACCACGGCTACCATCTTGAAGTCAGTCCCGACAGAATGTATGCTTGTCGCTGGAATCAACAGGGACCTTGAAATCCTGGTCTCGCGGGTGTTGTGGTCAAGAGCCACTCGCTGCCGGGTTCGTATCACGCCGGAATGGCGTGCCATCCAGTCACAATCTGGCCGGGCACACCACTGACATCAGACGTCTGGTGTCTTGGCGGGGTGGCGCGTGAACCGCTTCCCGCGCGTATCCAACGGGCGTTCGTCGACTGGATACATCAGACGACTGAGCTCTTGCTGTCTCACGCCCATGTGCCGTGCGGAACCCGCGATCGGCCCGGCGCAAGAGGTCTGACAACTGTCGTCCGTCCTGACATCCGTTGCCATTGCGGCCGACACGGATTCTGGGTGGACTCGCGCTGGGCCAGAGGCCCGTGGAGGAGTGTTTCGTCGTGTCCACCCGACTCGGAGACCATGTCGATGTGTCCATCGCCCGATTGCCAGCCGCACCCGGTCCCGCGTCGGCACGTCCCGTCGCGCGACCCAGGCTTCATCTCGCATCGCCGTTGCTGCGTCGTGCCATCTGGTTCGGCAGTGTCGGCGCGCTGTCGGCCGCGGTCCAGCTGGCGTTGTTGACGATCCTCGTCAACTCCGGATTCACCGTTCCCGCGGCAACCATCGTGGCGGTCCACACCTCGGCGCTGCTGAATTTCTCCCTGAACTACTCCGTCACCTGGCGCGATCGATTCTCCCACCTGTCCCGGCCGGAGCGGCGTGCGTGGTTCCTGCCGCTCTACATCGTGTTCGTCCTCACGACGCCGACGCTGTGGCTCAAGATCCTCGGCATCTCGCTGCTCGGCGATCGTATCGGTGGGTCGCTGGTGTTCAGCTGGATGATCACGGAGGCGCTCGGCGCGGCCCTCAACTTCATCGGCGCCGACCGCATCTCCTTCGGCGCGATGTCCCGCGTGACCTCGACTGCGCCACACCCAGGCGATCTCCGCGTGCGCCTGGCGGGTCCAGCTCGGGCCGCCTGGCAAACCATGCGCCCGGAGCAGTGGGTCAAGAACGTCTTCGTGCTCGCCGCGGCACCGTTTGCCGTCGCGAGTGGCGCCGCTGACCGGCTGCTTCCGCTTGCGCTCGCCGCGCTGGCATTCTGTGCCGCATCGTCCAGCGTCTATCTGGTCAACGACTGGCTGGATCGCGATCGTGACCGCCTTCACCCCACCAAACGCTTCCGTCCAATTGCCGCGGGCACGCTCAGTGCGCGCCTCGCGCTCGCGCTGAGCGTGCTCCTCGCGGCTGGCGCGGTCACCGCCGGCATCGCCGTCCAGCCTGAGCTGGGGCTCCTGATCGCGTTGTATCTCGGACTGTCACACGCGTATTCCCTGAAAGCCAAGCATGTGCCCGTTCTCGACCTGCTCCTGGTGGGTGGGTTGTATGGCCTGCGAGTCGCGGCCGGCTTCTTGGTCTGCGGTATCGACGCCGCTACCGCCTGGCCGTGGGTCGTTCTTGCAACCTTGCTGGGCATCGCCGTCGTGACCGGCAAGCGCCGGGGCGAGTGGCGGATCCAGCGTCATCGCCAAGCCGTCACCAGGCCGGTCCTGCAGAAATACCCGCCGTGGGCGCTCCCTCGCATGTACTGGATGTCGGCACTCGCCACCGTCGTCGCGGTCATTGCCGCCATGTGGCAACTCGGCCCGGTCGCCCTGATGGCTGGTGCGATTGTCCTGACCGGGTTTGTCCGCTTCTGGCAGGCAATCGAGCGCGATGACCGGGATCGCCATCCGCACGAGCTTCTGCTGGCGGACCCATCACTGTGCACGCTTGTCGCCGGATTCGCCGGCGTGCTCACGATCCTGCTGTTGACCAATTGACCGGCACCTTGCCAAACACACCAGAAGGAATGCCGCCCATGGCCAGATTGTTGATTCTCGCAGCCCTCATCGGCGCCACGGTCTTCTCGACACTCGGCTCCGTCGCCGCCGACTCGACCGAGTCGCCGTGTGGCGACTGGAATGGCTCGTTCCGCCCGGAAGTCGCGCCGATAGAGATGCAGGAGGAGCGCCAGATCAACGACGGCGAGGTCGACGTCGAGCAGGTCGGCGACGTGCTGCCGGGCCGCCCAACCGCGATCGCGATCGCCCCCGGTGGCGGTGTCTATGTCGCGGTGACCTACAACACGGTCTACCCGCTCGCCTACGCGTCGGCGCTGTACGGCAGCATCTTCCTCGTCGACGACTCCGGCTCGCATCTCCTCATCGACGGGTTGCCGTTCCCGAATGGCATGACCTTCGCCGGTGACGACCTCTACGTCACCGTGCTCGGTGGCGTCGCGCGCATTGCCGGGGTGAACGGCACGGCCTGCACCGGCGTCGAGACGGTGCTGGATGGCCTGCCCTTCGACGATGTCCACCAGACGAACGGCATCGTCCACCACGACGGCAGACTCTATGTGTCCCAGGGCCTCGTGTACGAGCCGATCCCATCCAGCAGGACCGAGCTGAACGGCACGATCTTCTCGTTCGCCCCGGATGGCAGTGATCTCCGCATCGAGGCAACGGGCCTGCGCAACCCCTATGGCATCGCCTTCGACGACCAGGGTCGGCTTTGGGCATCGGACAACGGGCCGAACGTCGACTATGACCCCGGGTATACGGCGGAGGTGCAGATCACGCCGGACGAGCTCAACTTGATCCAGCCGGGTGGTGACTACGGATTCCATCCTGAAGGTCACGAGCTGGTTCTCGCGACGCCCGCGGCATCGGTTTCGGCGTCACCCGTTGCGTGCGCTGACGCATCGTGCAGCACGCCCCCCTTTGCAACCTTCGGCAATCATGTCGCTCCCGCCGGGGTTGCCTGGGATTCGGCGAATGGGCAGGTCCTGACAGCAATCTCCAACCAGTGGCAGGTGCAGGCGGCCGATCCGGATACCGGCGAGATCCAGGTCGTCCTGTGGAATGTCTCGACCCCGACGGCGCTCGCCGTCGGACCTGACGGCACGCTTTACGTCGGCGAATGGACATCGCAACGGGTGGTCGCGGTCGATCTCGCCGACCTGGACAAGGTGGGATCGTGAGCAGCATCGGAGTCGCCCGCCCCACCACCGCGGCGGAGGCTGTCGCGAGCCGCCCCGAACCCCATGGCGCCGCCCGGCGCGGCGTGACGCTGATTCGCTCCTACCCGTACCACTGGGCGATGGCCGCCGTGGCCACAGCGATCATTGTCGTGTTCTTCCAGATCTACTTCCGGGCGGATGTCACGACCGCATTTCTCGATGGCACCGCTCGCCTGAACCTGGCCAGGCGCGTGCTCGACAACGCGCAAGGCACGCCGTCGGTCGCACAACTCGGCGGTGTCTGGCTCCCGCTCATGCCGGCGCTGGAGTCGACGATGGCGTGGAGCGACACCCTGTACCGGAACGGGCTTGCCGGATCGCTGATCTCGATGGTCAGCTTCGTTGCGCTGGTGGTGCTCACCTTCGACATCGTGCGTTCGCTCACCGGACAGGTCATCGCCGGGGTCGCAGCGGCGCTTGTATTGCTGACGAATCTCAATATCCTGCTGTTCGGCACCAGCACCATGGCGGAGATGCTGCTGATGGCGGTGTTGACCGCCTGCGGGCTGTGCGTGCTGCGAATCGAGACCTCCGCAGCCAGCGGTGCTGCCGACCTCCGCTGGATTGCCCTCGGCTCCCTGGCGTTCGCGCTGGCCTGCCTGACGCGCTACGAGGGTTACTTCGTCACGGCGGGGGCCGTGCCGCTGATGGCGCTCCTGCTGTGGCGACGCGGGATCCGCGGGCATCAGCTCGTGGCGACCATCGGCACGCTGTTCTCGATCCCTCTCCTGACCATCGCCGGATGGCTGGTCTACGAATGGGTCATCTACGGGGACCCGCTGTACTTCATGCGATCGGAGTATTCGGCGCGCGAGATCGATGTGATCGGATCCGGCAACAACCAGTTGGCCGGGAATCCGCTGCATTCGGCCCACGAGTACCTGCAGGCGGTACGGTGGAGCTACGCCGATTTCGTGCTGGCCCTGGCCTTGTTCGGTGTCGCGATGTTTGCGATCCGGTTCTGGCGAACGACTGCAACGCCGCTTGCACCAGTCTTCTTCCTGCTGATCCCGGCGTTCTATCTCGCCTCCCTGGTCTTCGGCCAGATCGGCCTGGATACCGGCACCGAGTATCCCTACAACGTGCGGTACGGAATCCCGATCGGCGTGACGCTGGCGGTCTTCGCGGGCTACGGCGTCGGGCAATTGACCTCGCTTCCATGGCGGAAAGCAGGTATCGCGCTCGCGGTGGCAACGATCGCCGGCATGCTGACGGTCGGCCTGCCGTCGTGGCAGAACCCGATCGAGAACACGGCAATTCTCCAGGACAATGGCACGGGCCTGCCGGATGGCTCGATGGAGATGGCGGCGTGGCTGGAGGCGGAGTACAGCGGCGGCCGCATCCTGCTGGAAGGCTTCGGCTGGGACAAGGCGTATGTGCAAGCGAACTCCGGCATCCCGTTGCGAGAGTTCCTGACTGAAGCGGCTCCGGAAATGTGGCAGGAGGCGCTCGACGACCCCGTCGAGCACGTTGACTGGATCTACATCGGCAGCGATCCCGATGACGCGGTTGGTCGCGCTCTGGCGACCGCTCCGGAACTCACCGACCACTACCTCAAGGTCTTCGAGAATCCGGCAGGAGCCATCTATCGATTGCAGGAAGGAGCGGGCCACCCGTGAGCGCCTCCCCACATCGCCACGAACACCTCCGCGCCATCACCGCGCGGGACGACACACCTCGATGGCAGATCCTGGCCATGCTGGGCATTTCCCTGCTGGTCGTGGCGTGCGCGGTGTACGCCCCGGTGACGACGCTGAGTTGGATCGTGCAACTGCTCGTCCTCGGCTTCACCGGCATCGTGCTGTTCAAGGCGTACCTCTACCTGCACGCCGGCTCGCTGGTGACCGAGCTTCCGGACGACCTCCTGCCGGCCGACGCGTGCCCGTCGTACACGGCCCTGGTGCCGTGTTATCGCGAGTCGAAGGTGCTGGCCCAACTGGTCGACCGGCTGCGGCTGATGGATTACCCGCCGGACCGCCTGCGCATCCTGCTGCTGATGGAGGAGGACGACACCGACACCCGCGACGCCGCCGATCGG
>JAUIGA010000122.1 GCA_030430125.1 Chloroflexia bacterium
GGGCGGGATCACGATGCAGCCGTCCTCGTCCAGCGCCACCGGCGGCACCACCAGCTCCGCGTTCAGGGGTGACCCCTCCCCCGGCGCCGGCGTCTCCTGGAACAGCGCGTTCGGGATGCTCGCGTTCACGTGGATCGACGCCGCTCCCAGAATCCCCGTGCTGAAGTGGTGCGGCACCACCGGCCTCCCGTGCGCGTACCCCAGCGCCGCCACCCGCATCGTCTCCGTGATGCCGCCCACCCGCGACACGTCCGGCTGCAGCACGTCCACCTTGCCCCGCTCGATCAGGTCGCGGAAGTCGAAGATCGTCGCCAGTTGCTCCCCCGCCGCGACCCGCACCGGCGAGCGCTCGCTCAGCCGCCCGTAGGCGTCCAGGTTGTCCGGCGGCAAGGGCTCCTCCAGCCAGTAGATGTCGTACGCCGCCAGCATCTCCGCCCGCCGCGTCGCCGTCTTCAAATCCCACTCGGGACCGCCGCTGTCGTAGGCCCAGCCGACGTCGAGCATCACCGGCGCGTCCGGTCCCACCGCCGAGCGGATGCCCTCGACGTGGGCGCGGTCGCTCGCCTCCGCCCGGCCGAAGTCCATCCAGCCGAACTTGAAGGCGGTGTACCCCGCCTCCCGGTAGCGCGCCGCCTTCTCCGCCGTCTCCTGGCCGTCGCGTCCGAACAGCGCCGATGCGTAGGCGCGGATCTTCGCCCGCGGGCTGCCCCCCAGCAGCTCGCAGACCGGTCGCCCGTAAACCTTCCCCTTGATGTCCCACAGCGCGATGTCCACCCCGCTGAGCGCGTGGACCACCGCGCCGCGCCGCCCGTGGTACATCGAGGCGCGGTACATCTTGCGCCAGAGCCGCTCGATGTCGAGCGGGTTCTCCCCGATCAGCGCCTCCTTGAGGCCGGTCATGACCGAGTGGGACCGCGGCGCGTCCACCACCGCCTTCGCCACCAGGGGCGAGGTGTCCGCTTCGCCGATGCCGGTCACGCCCTCGTCGGTGTGCACCAGGATGACGGCGCAGTCCTGCGTGCCGTTGGAAATCTCGCTGATTTCGGGAATCTTCAGGTAGACGACTTCGACGTCGGTGATCTTCACGCGCCCTCCCATTGCCTGTCGCTGGCCTGACCGATAGGATCAGCATCATAGCCACAGCCGCAGCAGCCGTCCATCCCGCGCACCGATGAAAGGACACCCCATGCCCCCGACCGTCGACGAGGATGCCGTGCGAGCCGAGCACCGCTACGAGCGCCTCACCTGGCCGGAGATCAACGGCGCGGTCGCGCAACGCAAGGTCGTTGTGCTGCCGATCGGCGCGGTCGAGCAGCACGGCCACCACCTGCCGCTCGACGTCGACGTCCGGCTGGCGTCATCGGTCGCGCTGGAGGCGGGGAAGCGCTCGCCGGAGACGATGCTGGTGATGCCGCCCGTCAGCTACGGCTACTGTCCTCACGTGATGGATTTCCCCGGCACGATCACGATCGAGCCGAGCACCTTCGTCCGCCTGCTGATCGACATCGCGAAGTCGGTCGCGCGCCACGGCTTCACGCGCATCGTGCTGCTCAACGGGCACGGCTCGAACTACCACCTGGTCGATCAGGCGGGGAGACAGGCGAACCTGCAGACGGAGGCCACCTGCTGCACCCTCTCGTGGTGGGATTTGGCCGCCGACTACTGGAACCGCGAGGTGCGCGAGTCGGGTCCGGGCGGGTGCGCGCACGCCTGCGAGCTGGAGACGTCGATGTACCTGCACCTTGACGAGGCTGGCGTCCGGAAGGATCGGATCGACGGGGCGCTGCCGTCCTTTCTCACGGACGGGTCCGGTGGCGAGGAGTGGCAGCGGGTCGACCTGACGCTGGGGTCGGGCCCGGCCTCGATCATCGAGTGGACCTCGACCTACAGCGAGACCGGATCCTTCGGCGCGCCGGAGCTCGCCACCGGGGAGAAGGGCCGCCTCGTGTTCGACCACGCCGTCGATCGGCTGGTCGGGCTGGTGGCGTGGCTGCGCGACCGCCCGGACACCGAGCGCCGCGACCTCCACGCGTCTCCCGCATCGACAGGCATGCCCTTCGGGTTCTGATCTTGATTCCTGGATCGTGTTCCGGGTCTGCCGTCATTCGCGCTTGAGCCAGACAGTCATCGGGCCACGGCCTCGGTTGACCCAGATGGTGATACGGAATCGCCGTCACCGACTCTTGAGGTGGGGGCAGGGCGATCGCCAGGCATGGCAGATCCAGAAAAACTCCGCGATCACGGTGCGCCACCCTCCGGATCGCCGAACAGCCTGAGATCTGGCACAAGCCGGAAGTCCCGCAAGTTGCGCGTCAGCAGCACCAGGTCATGGTGGAGCGCCGTGGCCGCGATCAACAGGTCCATGTCACCGACCTGCTGCCGGACCGAACGCGAAAGCTGACCCCGCACGATCGCGAACCGTTCCATAACGTCGATCGTCAAAGGCAACAGCTCCTTGTCGCGCAAAAAGGCGTGGAGCCCGCCGAGTGCGACCTGAGGATTGCGTGCGTAGTGCGCGCCTTCAAACAGCTCACCGTAGGTGATCAGCGAGACGGCCAGCCCATCCGCTGCCAGGTCGAGAAGCGTCCGCTCGGCATCGGCGTTGCCGTGCAACACATCGATGATCCAGTCCGTATCGACCAGATACGCGCTCACAGTTCGACGGACGGGCGATTGGCAACCCGGCGGCGCTCGCGGATGTAAGCCTTGAACGCGTCCGCGTCGATGTCGCGCCACGAGCCGGCCGCCTCGCGAATCCCGGCGCGGGAGCGTTCAACCGCGTCGGCCGATGGTCTTCGCCGGACCGGAGCCGCCCGCTGGGCAGATTCAACGCCGAGGCGGTAGACCGTATCGCCGGCTTCGACGATCACCGGCTCACCGGAAGCCAGGGCCTCATGAAGTACGAAGCTCAGTTCGCTGTCGGGCGGCACGTGCAATCTCCTGCTTGCGGCCATGGGCCTTGCCTCCTCGATCTGCTGCAATGCGCGATCGCAGTCGTGGTGAGCTGGCGCCGCAAGGCTCGACTGGATCGTCGCCTCCAGCTTACTCGATACAGCGGTGTACACGTTGTCTGCCGCCGGCGTGGTCATTCCCGCCTGAGCCAGACGGTCATCGGGCCACGGCCGCGGTTCGCCCAGAGGTGGTACGGGATCGCCGTCACCGCCACTGGTTCGCGCACACCGACCCGCCGGTCGCCGAGCTCCCGGTAGGGCATCCCCGACCAGCCAGCGTCGGGGGGAGCGAGCTCCGCCGTGCCGGAGATCACCACACAGCCACCCAGCAGGTCCGGCCGCCAGGCGGGGTGCAAATCCCGCGCCGTCCCCAGCACCAGATCGCGCACGTCGCCACGCTGGTTGTCCGCTTCCTCGATACAGTACAGCATAGGTCCGCGCATCAGCGCCACCCTGCCGACGCTGTCCGTCACGCGCGGATGCGCTTCCATGCGGCGGATCCGCATCGGCAGGCGCAGCTTCACGACGTCCCCCACTCGCCAGGTTCGGTTCAACGTCGCGTACTGCCCCGCCGCCGTCTCCGCAGGGGGCAGCGCCCGCCCGTTGACCTCTCCCGTCGCGCCGTCGCACCAGCCGGGCACACGCAGGTTGAGCGTGAGATCGCCCGCGTCGCGGAGCTCTGCCACCTCGATCTCGACCTTGCCGTCCCACGGGTAGCGGGTGCGCACCGCCAGCTCGATCTCACCGCCCGACGGCAGGTCGACCCGCACCGTTCCCGCCGCGAGCAGGTGCAGCCAGACGGTGTCGTGCAGCGGCCCAAGCTCTTCGCCAACGGCGCGGCGGGTGGTGACGGTAGCGACCATCCCCGGCACGAGCGGAAGCGTGCGCGCGATGTTCGGCGGACAACAGGCGCACCCGAACCAGGGCTGGCGGCGGTGGGTGCCGTCATCCTCCAGCGGGTTCTGGTAGAAGTAGTGATCGCCATCGAGCGAGAGGCCCGGCAGCATCGCGTTGTAGAGGGTGTGCTCGATCGCGTCGGCCCAGCGCGTGTCGTCCTTGGCCTCCAGCAACAGCATCCGCCACGCCCACATCACCGCGCCGATCGCCGCGCAGGATTCGGCATACGCCCGGGTGTTGGGCAGCTCGAAGTCCTTGCCGAACGCCTCGCCCTCCCAGCGGGAACCGATGCCGCCGCTGATGTAGCTGCGCCGGGTGGTCATGTTCGCCCACATCGCCTCCAGGGCTCCCCGCAACGCATGGTCGCGCACGTCGGCGAGCAAGTCGGCGGCGCCGGCGTTGAGGTAGACGGCCCGCACCGCGTGCCCGACCATCTCGCGCTGGTCCCGCAGGGGTGTTGCGTCCTGATGGTAGGCGCCGCCGCCGATGGAGCCGCGCCCACGCACGTCGACGAAGAAGCGCGCCTGGTCGAGATAGCGCCGCTCGCCGGTGAGCCGTGCCAGCTCGACCAGCGCCATCTCGATCTCGGGGTGACCGTCGGTCTCCTCCCGCTTGCCCTCGCTCGCCGGGCCGAAGGTGTCGCAGATGAGGTCGGTGAAACGGGTGGCGACATCGAGCAGCGACGTCTTGCCGGTGACGCGGGTGTGTGCGACCGCCGCCTGGATCAGGTGCCCGGCGCAATAAAGCTCGTGGCAATCGCGCAGGTTGCTCCAGCGCTCGCCCTCCCGTTCCTTCGAGAAGTACGTATTGACGTAGCCGTCGTCGTGCTGCGCGGATGCAATCACCGCGATGACCGCGTCGATCATCCGCCCCAGGGCGGCGCGCTCCTCCTCCGGCGCCTGCGCCAACGCCCAGCTCGCCGCCTCCAGCCACTTGTAGACGTCGGAGTCGTTGAAGTAGAGCCCGGTGAACGGGGCATCGGATGTCCCGGCGACACGACGGAAGTTGTCGAGCCGGCCGGTGTCTTCGAGAAAGGCGAGCTGGCCGGGGATGGTGTGTTCGCGGTTGCGCCGGATGCGCGGCGCCCAGACGGGATCGTCGAGCGTGACATTGTCGATCGGCACGGGGCGATGCGCGGCGTACGGGCTGCTGCGCGCGTCGACGGGAGTGGCGAGGCGCGGGCTGGGGATGGCGGCGGGCGTGTCGGTCATGGCGGTCTGCTCCGGGTCGCGGCGACGGATGCCTGCTGCCACCATGCTACCGCCAATCGACCGGCTTTTGTGTCCCTGCCTGACCGCAAGCGCGATACGATGAAATGGCGCGATTCTGACACGGCGAAAGAATGGGGTGTCGATGGAGTTCGAGTGGGATGAGGACAAGCGCCGCAAGAACATCGAGAAGCACGGCATCGATTTTCACCGGGCACAGGCGCTCTTCGATGGCCGGGCTATCATCAGCGTTCCGAGCAAGTATCCACACGAACCACGGATCAAGACGATCGGGATATTGGACGATGTCCATGTCGCGGCCGTGTGGACAGAGAGGGATGGAAAGATACGCCTCATTTCGGTGAGACCCGCCAGCCAGAACGAGCGAGCGCTCTTCCCGGCCCTCGCGCAACCAGGCACAGTTGGCCATTGATGCTTCCGGTAGAATAGCGGTGAGGTGTAACTACACGTGTAGCTACACGCATAACCCGGGCGACGGAAGGAATGCACAACATGGCCAAAAATGAGCAGATTGTCCACTACACCGCCGAGCAGCTCGAGGAGATGATCGCGCGCGGCGAAGACCAGACCGACTGGGAACGCGTCCGCAACATGACCGATGAGGAAATCGAGGCCTCGATCGACCACGAGGAAGAGGGCGAATTCGACTGGGATGCGGCGTATGTGGGCATGCCCCCCGGCCCACCCAAGAAGCAGCTCACGCTCCGGCTCGACCAGGATGTTGTCGCGTGGTTCCGCGAGCAGGGTCCGGGGTACCAGACACGCATGAACCAGGTGCTGCGCGGCTACGTCGAGGCCCAGCGCGAGAAGGAATCGAACGACCGCAAGGCGTCGTAGGCGCCGATCTCACATTCCCCCGCGACACGCGTCTTTGCGGCAGAACCACGCCGCCACCCGAGGAGGAGCACGCCATGGTCCACCTGCACGCCGCCGACGCCGTCGCCACGATCCCCGTCACCACCGCGCTGGAGGACGATGCCCGCTGGTCGGCGATGATCGACCGCGACACCAGCGACATCGATCCCTTTGTCATCGCCGTCGCCACCACCGGGATCTACTGCCGCGTCGGCTGCCCGGCGCGACGGCCGCTGCGGAAGAACGTCCGCTTCTACGACACCGTCGAGGACGCCCAGGCCGCAGGCTATCGCGCCTGCAAGCGCTGCCACCCGGACGAATCCTCCGAGCTGCACGCACGGTAGCACCCCACCCCAGCACCACGCCGACGCTCACAGCAGACTCCCAGACAACCAACAGGCTGGCTGGAGCAACGCTCCCTATTGTGTGGATGTACCGGAATTCGCCGGGCACCTGCCAGAAGGGAGCACACCATGGCAACCACGACTCGTCAGCCTCGTACCGCATCGACGCATCTGGAGATTGCCCCCTCCCGGTCGATGTCGCAGCCACACGGGACCCGCATCCTGCTGATCACCCTCTCGGTCACGGCACTGGTGATGTTCTCCCTCGTGTTCTGGCAGGCAATGACGGCCGCGGCGGTGTCGATCCCCGGTCTTGCCTGACACCGGTCAGCACCGCGACCGGCATCCGGCCGGTTCGATCTTGATGCGCCCGGTTCCCGGCACGCCGGACCATCGACGTGATGCCAGTCCCCGAGCCGGAGCCGCCCAATCGCCAGCGATTCCGATGTCGTCGCCACACCCGAGAGCAGACGCCCAGACACGGACCGGAAGGCTCGCCACCAGCCTGAAACCGGCGCGACCGATCCCCTCACCTGCGTTACAGTAGCGAGACGCCTGCGATGTCGGCAGGCGTCTCGTTGTGTTCAGCACGCACGCCCACAGGTTCCGCCTGATGTCCTCCGCGACCGGCAACACGCGCCAGCACACTTCCCCGATCCCCGGTCTCTCAATGAAATGGGCGGTGCTGGTCACCGTCTGCGTGCTCGCCTTCAACCTGCGCGGACCAATGCTGGCCGTGCCGCCGCTGCTGGAGACGATCCAGCACGACCTCGGGCTCTCCGGCATCGCCGCCGGCATGATCACCACGCTGCCGGTGCTCTGCTTTGGGTTGATCTCGCCGCTCGCGCCGGGGCTGGCGCGGCGCATCGGGCTCGACAGCACCCTGCTGCTGGCGATGACCGCGATCGCGACCGGTATCGTGGTGCGGCTGGGCCAACCTGCCCTCACCCTCTATCTCGGCACCTTCGGCATCGGCGCGGGGATCGCCCTGCTCAACGTGCTCATCCCCGCCTTCATCAAGCGCGAAGCGCCCAACCGCGTCGGGCTGATGACCTCGCTCTACACAATGCTGCTCAACGCCGGCGCCGGGGTCGGCTCCGCCCTCTCCGTGCCGGTCATGGAGCGCACCGGCTGGGACTGGCGCCCGACCCTCGCGATCTGGGTGGTGCCGGCGGCGATCGGCATCGCGGTGATGCTGCCGTGGATGCTGCACCAGCGCCGCCACGCGGGCGCGATGCCGGCCCTGCCGAAGCGACGCGGCCTGTGGCGCAGCGCCGTCGCCTGGCAGGTAACGGTGGCGATGGGCACGCAGTCGATGGTCTTCTTCTCGGTGGCGGCGTGGCTGCCGACGATGCTGCAGGACGCTGGCATGGGCGAGGCGCGCGCCGGGGCGATGCTGTCGATCATGACGCTGTCGGGGCTGGCGGGGTCGTTCGTCACGCCGATCCTCGCGAACCGGACGACGTCGCAGAGCTGGTTGAGCCCGGTGACGGCGCTGCTGTGCGCGGTGCCGCTGGTGGCGCTGACGCTTGACCCACTGCGGCTGACGGCGCTGTGGGTGGCGATGCTGGGGTTCGGGCTGGGGATGATCATCGCGTTCATGCTGATGCTGATGATCCTGCGCGCACCGGATGCGCACCGGGCGTCGGATCTCGGCGGCATGGCGCAGGGGGTGGGCTACCTGTTCGCGAGCATGGGGCCGATCCTGGTCGGGGCGATCCACGACGTCACCGGCGGCTGGGAGGTGCCGTTCGTGGTGATCACCCTGCTGCTCGTCCCCTATTCCATCAACGCCTGGCTGGCGGGAAGGCCGCGGATGGTCGCGGCGCATTAGGCAATTGTGGCGTTGCGGGGGCTATTGCACAGCATCTACGAAACCTCGCACATGCCCTTGAAGCTGTGCTGCAAACCGACCAAATGAAAGCGATTCATCCGGATGAGACACCTTGGTCGGCACATCCTTCGTGGCGAGCGTCAGGCACGTCGCATCGTATAGACCTTCGAGCACCAACCGTCGGCAAAGAATCGCTGACCGCTGACTATACGTAGTGTCTCGAAACGCAGGATCGATTCGGAAATACGGCTCCTTGAACCGGGTTGCGCGATGTACTTTCGGATTGTCCTCAAGAAGGAAAAAGTAGCCAAGAAACGGGCGCAGCGCTCCCAGCCGTTCCTCTCGGAATGCCTTCCAGATATCGGTCGCGTTACCAATCGCTTCCTCTGCTCGATTGTTCAGGTTGTTTCCGAATGATCCCACCATCGATTTGAACTCTATGGCCGCGACAAGCTGGTCATCAAGTACAACCAGCAAATCCCACTGCTTCTCGGGCCGGAAGTAACCAGGGAGCTCCAGACGAGTCTGCGGTCTGACACCCTTTATCTTGATCCTGACCAATCCTCGATCCAGCCCTGCGTCTTCAACGATATCCGCCACCAAGGATTCGAGGGCACTCATGTGGCCACCGGACGTCACGGACCCTCTCGTTCCTGCGTCGACTCGACCCGCCTCAATCTGCCGCCGCAAGGCTTCGTCCCTGCCGGTCCAGAATTGTTGCACCGCAGCCTGAAAACGCAGGTCGAGATTGTCCATCAATAGTCGTCCTCGGGAATGCTCACAATGCCGTACAGCTTCAAAGCAATCTCCGTGGCCATCTGCCGGTCAC
>JAUIGA010000123.1 GCA_030430125.1 Chloroflexia bacterium
CACCCGCTTCGCCAGGCGCACCCTCGAGCGCGCCCTCCCCCAGGCGCGCGCCTGGCGCCTCGACGCAGGCGGCCGCGCCTTCACCACGCCCAGCGGGCAGACCGAGGATCTGCGCGCCCGCGGGCCGCTCCGGGCCATCCTGGCCGCCCTCGTCGCGCACCGCCAGCGACACCCTGGCAGGGCCCTGGACCGGGAGGCGCTGTGCGCGGCGGGGCGGCCCGGGCAGCGCCTCCTCCCGGAGGCCGCCGCGGGGCGCGTCCGGGACGCGGTCTGGCAGCTCCGCGGCCTCGGCCTCCGCCCGATCCTCCTCACCGACGCCGACGGATACCTCCTCGACCCCGACGTCCCGATGGGATTTGACGATCTTTGATTCGCGCCTCGCGCCGCGCCGACCTAAGATCGTCAACGAAGTGATAAGGAGGTTCCCCATGCCGTTACCAAAGATCAAGACCCTCGATCCCCTGCTGCTCCCCATCGCGCTCGTCGCGCTGATGGGCCTGTCGAGCGCGGGGTGCGAGGAGTGGCTCGAGCCGACCTGCTGCACGGTCGAGCCGATGAAGTGCGACGCGCCACTCCTCGTGCAGATTTGGGGAATCCGCGCCAGTTGGCGACAATCTGTCAGACCAATCTGCAAGTGCCTGCGCTCGACCGGATCGTGATTGGGCGGGGTGGTGGCCCTGCCGTAAAACACACGGCTGATGTAGGCGACAGGGAGCAGAGCTGGCATGATCCACTTTCCTTACCCCTCCAATTTTAGCCTCCTATCCACCCGACAGTCGCGTCACGCCGGGGCGGGGGCATCCTGCGTCGCGGCGCGGCGGGAGGTCAGCACCAGGGCGCCGGCGACAACGAGCAGCACCACCCCCGTGAGCACGAACGTCACCCGGAAGCCGACCCCCGCCGCCAGCCCGGCCCCGATCAGCGGTCCAAGGAAGCCCCCGACCGAGCTCGCCGCCGCGACCACGCCGTACATCGCACCCTGGCGCTCCGGCGGCGTCAGCTTCGCGATCAGCGCGTTTGCCGCCGGGATCGTTCCGCCCGCGAAGACACCAAACACCGCCTCCAGCACGATCAGTTGCCACGGGTGCTGGCTCGCCGCCATCGGCAAATAGACCAATCCGGAGCCGATCAGGCAGATCAGCAGGATCTTCCGGTGCCCACGCTTGTCGCCCAGCCGCCCGAGAAAGACCGACGAGATCGCGCTGGTCAGGCCCAGCACGCCCATCGCCAGCCCGGCCTGCGTGGCGGCGTTGCCCATGTCGTGCGCGAGCTCGCCGATGAACAGCGGCGTGATCGGCTGCACCGCCGCCGAACTGAACCGCACCGCGAACATCACCCCGATCAGGCCAAGCAGCGCCGGCGCGGCGGCGACCTTCCACATCGAGATGTGCTTCGGCGCGCCCGCGTCGCGGCGCACGGGCGTGAATCGCTCCTGCACGAAGAAGAGGGTGATCATCCCGGAGGAGAGCAGCATCACCGCCGAGACGCCGAAGGATGCGCGATAGCCGATCTGGTCGGCCAGCACGCCGCCGAGCAGCGGCCCGATCGCCGAGCCGGAGAAGACGGCAGTCTGGATCATGCCCAGCCCGAACCCCAACCGGTCGCGGGGCATCGAGACGGCGACGAGGGCGGCGGCGGCGGTGACGGTGCCGGCGAGCGCACCCTCGACCAGGCGCAGCCCGAGCAGTTGCCAGGGGGCGGTAGCGAACACCATCAGTCCGATGGTGAAGAACGCGGAGAACTGCGAGCGCAACAGCATCGGCTTGCGGCCGTAGCGGTCGGCGACAATTCCCCAGACCGGCGCGGAAAATGCCATCACCCCGGCGCCGGCGGCGTTGACGATGCCCGACCACAGCGCCTGGCCCTCGACGGTGTCGACGCCGAGGTCGCCGAGGAAGAACGGCAGGAAGGGCACGCGCAGGCTGAAACCCATGATGGCGAGCAGCTGGGCGATCCAGAGGGCGTAGAGGTTGCGTCGCCAGGAGATGCGCGTCGGCCCGGTGCCGGTCTTCGAGCCGGAGGCGTCGCGCCCGCGACCGTTCTCGCGATTGGGTGGCGTGGATTGGTGCGCGGCCGGTTGGGTCCGGTCGGGATGTCCGTCGAGCTCGGTGCTGGAAGGTCCGTCGGCGTCACGCATCGTTTCCCGAGTGTACCGCAGCCTCCGGATCGCACAAGCGTGGCGGATGCCCTTCAACTATCGGTGCCGGCGCGGGAACGTTGAGAGGTTACTTTCGCGCGGCTGCGGCAATTCCCCCACCTGCACCGAGGAGTTACGTAGACGACGGGAACGCGTCGCGCCCCTCCGTCCAAATCTCAAGGGAATTGGCCCGGCCTTGAGGACCGATGCTCCACCATCCGCATCCGCACATGTTCCAGTTGACACGAAGCGTGCAATCCCGTATTCTGGCGGCACTACTGGTCATACCAGTTTGTCCATCATGTGCCAGACTGCTTCATGGTGCGTGTGTGGCCTGGTATGCGAGGCCCCTGTCCCATGACCCTGGCAAGGAGATTGAAGATGGTTCATCGCTCTCGAGGGATCCAGCAGTTGTCGCGTCGTGGTGTCTTGCGCGCTGGTGCAGGTGCAGCGGGTGCGCTGGCGCTGGGGCCGCACACCTATGCAGCTGCGCGTGGCCTCCATATGCAGGATGGCCCCATCGAAGTGCCAGGCTTTGAATCCGAAATCGAGCCGCAGCCTGTTCGTCTCACGGTGTGGACGTTTGTCGATACGCATGCGCGCTGGTTCGAGGCGATGGGCGAGGCGTACCGCGCACAGGTGAATCCGGATTTTGAGCTTGAGGTAGTGCAAACGGCCTACGACGACCACCACAGCAAACTGCTGGTTTCGATGCAAGCCGGTGGTGTCGGTGCGCCTGATCTGGCGGACATCGAGCAGGGACGCTTCGGAACGTTCATGCGACTGCCCGGCGCGATGGAGGATCTTACTGAGCGCCTCGAGTCCGGTAGCTATCTGGAGGACCTGGTTGCGGCGCGCCAATCTCTCTACTCGATCGATGGTCGCATGTACGGAATCGAGCATGCCTTGACCCCGGTGGTGCTCTACTTCCGATCTGATCTCTACACCCAAGTCACGCCCGACGAACCTCTGCAGACCTGGGACGACTTCATTGTGGCAACGCAGGAGCTCGTCAACGCTGACGGCAGCATCTCCGGGATTGGCCTCAACTGGGGTCTCTTCGACATGGTGCTGCGCCAGCGTGGTCACGATCTGTTCGATGCTGAAGGCAATGTGACGGTCGATTCCCCGGAAGCCATCGGGACGCTTGAGTGGATGTTGGCGCTTCGGGATGAGCATGGCGTTGGCGCGGAGCCACCGGCTGGTGCGCAGGCGTCCGGAACGGCCGCCGACCAATCGTGGTACGCGGCTGTGCGGGAGGGCGAGTTCGTCGCTGTACCCGGTGCGGACTGGTATGCTGGGTTCCTGCGGGATAACGTCCCTGAATTGTCGGGACAATGGGCAGCGCAATATCTCCCGGCCTTTGAGGCTGGTGGAGCGCGCACGAGTGTGAACGGTGGTACCGGCCTGACGATTGTCAGTACTGGAGAGAACAAGGATGCCGCGTGGGACTTTACGCGATACAGCATGCTGACCGCAGAAGGGAACGTGCAGCGATTCCTCGCGATCAGGCTCTGGCCGCCGCTGCAATCAGCCTGGGAAGACGAGCGGCTCTATTCGGGTGACGACTACTTTGGCGGGCAGGAGCTTGGCCGCCTCTTCACCGAGGTCGGCGCGGAAGCGCCCGAACAGTATCAGAGTCCCTTCCGCGCGGACCTGCTCCAACTCCGGCAGGATAACTACACCCGCCCCATCTTCGATGGTGAAGTGACGCCCGCCGAAGGTCTCCAGCAACTGGCCGAGGAGGTTCGTGCGTTGATGTCGTAGCCGGTGGAGGCAGTCGGGATTGAATAGTCCTGACTGCCTCCATTGCTGCTCCCGGACGGTTGATGCAGTATGTCCTGGCAGAAATTCCAGCGCGCACTCGCTCCGTACCTGTTCATCGCGCCGTTCTTTATGGGGTATGCGGTGTTCTGGGGATATCCCGTCGTCAACGGGTTCTGGACGAGCTTGCACAGCGAACAATTCGATCCTGGCGGGCGGCAGTGGATCGGGTTCGACAACTATCGCGATCTCGTCTCCGACGATCGATTTCACCATGCCCTGGTCAACACCACGCAATACGCGCTTGGCAGCATCTTCGTGATCGTGCCCACGGCGCTGGTGATCGCGCTTGCGCTGAATATTGCATGGTTGCGCTTTCGTGGTGGTTTCCGTATGGCGTTCCTGCTCCCGAACGTGGTCAGCGCTGCTGTCATCGCGATCATGTTTGTGCTGGTGCTCGATCGGAATTACGGCGTCATCAATACCTATCTTGTCGAACCGCTCGGCATGGAACCGATCGACTGGCTGGGAAGCCCGAGTTGGGCGATGCCCTCGCTCATCCTGCTGGGCCTGTGGCGCTATGTGGGTATCAACAGTCTCTATTTCCTGGTCGGGCTGCAGAACATTCCGACGGAGCTCTATGAGGCGGCGGCGCTCGATGGGGCGGGGCGATGGCGGATGTTTCGAGACATCACCTTGCCGCTGCTTAGGCCGGTGATGCTCTTTGTGGTCACTGTCGCCATCATCGGGTCGTATCGTCTCTTCGCCGAGCCGCACATCCTGTTCGGCGGCACGGGGCCGAACGATTCTGCTCTGACCGTGATGACCTACCTCTACATCATGGCGTTCCAGTCGGTGCGCTTCGGCTACGCCGCGGCGATCGGGTACACACTTGTGGTAATCATCGCGATCCTGTCGATTCTCCAGCTGCGTGTGTTTGGCGCATTCCGGGAAGACTGATGGAGAGGGAGCGCCAGATGGATGCACAACCCCAGGTTGACACGACACGCCACCCCGATGCACAGCGATCGACAGCTGTTGGTCGCACGCAGCGCCTGGGGATTCCGGAGCTCGGCCTGCGTTCGGTGATCTACATCGCGCTGATCGCCGGTCTGGTTGCCACCGCCACTCCGTTCGTGTGGACTGCGCTGGCGTCGTTCAAGACGAACTCCGACATCTTCCGGGCGCCAGTCACGTTCATTCCACGCGTCTGGACGATCGACAACTACACCAATCTGGTGTCCGGAGAGACGGTTCCGTTCGTCCGGCAGTTCGTCAACAGCTGCATCGTCACAGTCGGCCAGACCGGGCTGGCCGTGTTCATCGCGTGCCTGGCAGGGTTCGGCTTCGCCAAGTACGAGTTTGTCGGGAAGCGAATCCTCTTCGTGCTTACGCTGATAACCCTGATGATTCCTTTCGAGGTCACGATCGTGCCGCTCTTCAATCTCATGGTGGAGATTGGCTGGCTGAACACGTATCAGTCGGTGATCGTACCCGGCGCGATCAATGCCTTTGGAGTCTTTCTCATGCGCCAGACGATGCTGGCGGTACCCGACGAGCTGCTTGATGCCGGTCGGGTCGACGGGGCCACGGAGTTCCGACTGTTCTGGCAGGTCGCATTGCCGCTCGTCAGAGGAGGGGTCGCGGTGCTGGCCCTGCTGTCATTTCTCAATGCGTGGAACGACTATCTCTGGCCATTGATCGCGCTGCGCAGTCCGGAGATGTTCACGTTGCCGATTGGTTTGGCCACCCTCAGCGGGCTGTATCGCGTGGAGTGGGGCATGATCATGTCCGGTGCCGTCCTGACCACGTTGCCAGTGCTGATCGTGTTTTACCTGACCCGTAACTACCTGATATCCGGCTTGACGGCCGGCGCACTGAAGGGATGACCTGCGATGCAGGCAGGGGCTGTAAATTTATGCGCCGTTTACGCGACACGCAACGAATGAGAGGACGATGACTGTGGGTGGATCGATTGTCTTGAGCCAGGATGCGGTATCGCGATTGCACCATGCAGGGCTTGACCTGCAGCGCTACCTGGCGGTGGCGACAGGGGTATATCTGGAGCTCGACCTTTCTGGATCGTATTCCGGCGATGGCGTTAGGTTCGCGATCGGCCATGCCGGGGATCGCGGGGTGGGGGACGCACTGGTCGATCACCTGGCACTTTCGATCCCGGAGGCGCCGGAGAGCTTTCACCTGCACCGGAGCGGTGACCTGGTGGCGGTTGTCGGTGCCGATGTGGCGGGTGCGGTGTATGGCACCTACGGGCTCCTTGAGGAAGCGTACGGGTGCGGGTTCTTCCTGGGTAGCGAGGTGGTTCCAACTGGCGATCGGAATATCCTGCCGGCGGATCTGGACCTTCAGCGATCGCCGGCATTTCGTGTGCGCGGACTGTTGCCGTGGTACGACTTTCTCTCGGGACCGACCGCGTGGAACCTGCGCGACTACAGGCTCTACATCGACCGCATGGTGCGGATGGGGTTGAACTTCCTGGGGCTTCACGTCTACTCGACCGGATCGGTCAATCAGTCGGGCGGCGCAGAGCCGTTTCTCTCCTTCACGCACCACGGGGTCGGCCACGACGCCTGGCTCGATACGACCCAGACATCACGGTGGGGATACCTGCCGGTTCGGACTTCGGAATTTGCGTTCGGAACAGAACAGTTCTTCGCCGGCGAGGTTTTCGGAGCGGATGCGGCGATTGAAGCGACAGGACCGCTGGACGCTGCCCGTCGTGCAAAGCAACTCCTGTCTGACGCGCTCGACTATGCAAAGTCACGCGGTCTTTCAGTCTGCGTCGGCTTCGAGCCCGCCGCAGTTCCGCTGGAAATCCTGAATGCGCTGCCGGCATCGGCGAAACAGACTCGCCGGGGTTGGAAGGGCGCGGACATCGAGGTGCTTGACCTCACGACATCGACCGCGCGAGAGATTCTCCATGCACGGCTTGACGATCTGCTCGAGACTTACCCGCAGGTCGATGCGGTCTGGTTGTGGCAGAACGAGGACGCGGCCTGGACCACGCAGCGGGACAACATGGAGATCCTGCCGTTCGACGCCTCGTATCTCGAGGAAGCATATCGATATCTGCGAGAGAAGGCTCCCCAGGTGAAGACGGTGGTGAGCGGGTGGGGGGCAGTCCACGACCTGTTCGATCAGTTGCACGAAGCGTTGCCGGTAGACATGCCATTTTCTGCCCTGCACCACAACCTTGGCACCACCCAGACGGACCAGGTCTACGGGCGCCTCGGCGAGCGGTCACGATGGCCCATTCCATGGCTCGAGGACGATGCCACACTGTGGCATCCGCAGTTCTACGTGGACCGGTTCCGGGTCGATGTGCAACGAGCCACCGAATTTGGCGCCGACGGCATGATTGGCATCCACTGGCGAACGCGCGTGATCGACCACAACGCCTCCTACTTTGCCCGCGCGCTGTGGAATCCGGGGTTGCAAACCCAGGAGTTCTACGAGTGGTATGCCGATCGCCTGGTTGGTTCCGAACAGGCTGGTCCGCTTTCCGACCGCATGCAACACATCGATTGCACGAGTGCGTGGCCCGGGTACCTGAGTGATGCGCATGTAGGATCGATCGATTGGGACCATGGGCATTCCAACGAGGCTGGGGCGGCGTTCAATCCACTGGATACACCCGACGAGGTCCTTGATGAGTTCGATGCGTATCTCTCGAGAATTCAGGCGGTCGCGAGCACCGCTGGCTCTTCGGAGGTGGAGCGAGCGCGGTACCACACTGCCCAGGCCATCTTTGCACGCGAGTACGTCACCTCCCAGCGAGCCGCCGCCCACATTGACCGGGTCGTCGAACAGGCCCACGGTGAAGGGCACCCTCTGTCACCCGATCAACTCGACGACGTGGCCACGATGTTCGCGGACCTGTGCGGCGCGGTCCGACGCGGGATCGAGGCATTCGCCGGCGTGCAGACGACGACCGCCGATCTTGGTGTGCTTGCGTCGTTGAACCAAAAGTACGTCTCCCGGGCGATCTGGCAGCGGTACGATGCCATGCTCGAAGTGGTCGATGACCCTACACTGATCCCCGTACCGGACCTTGATCCATCAGGCGCGATCGCTCCACGTGTCTTCGTGCCGGTTCCTCCTGAATCTATCACCGCGGGAGGAGCGGAGATCGTCGCGATAACGAGTTCAGAGGAGGTGATTTCGGTGACGGTTTGTGCCGCGCCACTCGCGGGGGGTGACACCCTCAGGATCCCGCTGTCGCATCGGGGACGTGGCGTCTGGGGCGGTACGTTGACCGCTGGCGAGCCTATCCGGTACTGGGTCGAAGCACATCATGCGGATGCGGGGACGCTTCGAGCGCCGGAGCCAGCTGAAGCGGCATTCAGCGCCATCGTAGAGGACCAGGATCAGCAATGAGCAATCGTGCTCAATTCGTGACCCGCGACTCGCTCGCCCAGGAGCTCGAGGAAGCGATCGTCTCGGGGAACTACGCGGTTGGCGCCAGGCTCCCTTCCGAGCGTCAGCTCGCCGACCGCTACGGGGTGAGCCGGCCGGTCGTCAGGGAGGCGTTGCGCACACTCAAGGAGCGGCGTCTGATCGAAATCTATCCGGGGCGAGGTGCGTTCGTTCGTCGCGTCCAGAGTTCGGATGCCGTGTCCCAGATGCAGGTGCTCTTTCGGCGCTCGCAGGTCACTGCGCGTGATCTGATCGAGGCTCGATCCGCGCTTGAGTGCAAGGCAGCCGAGCTGGCGGCCATGCGATGCGCGCCGGAAGATGCCCATGCGCTTCGCGCTGTCCTTGGCAAGCTGGAAAACAGCGCGGACGTGGTGGAGCAGGCCCGGCTGGACCTGACCTTTCACTTCGGTATAGCCCGAGCTGCCCGGAATCCCGTGGTCGAGTCGATGCTCGCCGCGGTTGCCCAACCGATGGTCGAACTCATGCTCCGAAGCCTGATCGACCCGAATGTGGCCTCGGAAGCACTCGAGTTGCATCAGGTCATCCTGGAT
>JAUIGA010000124.1 GCA_030430125.1 Chloroflexia bacterium
TCGAGGAGAATCAGTCTTGGTGAGCAACGTGACACCAATCGAGCCGCAGGACCTGGCCGTCAATGACGCGGAGCCGATGTTCGACATTTCCGTCATCGGCGCGGGACCAACCGGCCTCTTCGCCGCGTTCTATGCTGGGTTGCGCGGCGCGTCGGTCCAGGTCATCGACTCACTCGAAGAGCCGGGTGGCGCGCTGACCGCCATCTATCCCGAGAAGTACATCTACGATGTCATTGGGTATCCCAAGGTACTGGCGAAGGACTTTGTGGCCGCCTGCGTCGAGCAGGCGATGCGGTCGAACCCGACGATTCATTTGAACGAGCAGGTCCAGGAGCTGCTGCCTCAGGCGGACGGCACCTTCCTGCTGAAGACCAGCACGTCGGTGCGCCGGAGCCGTTCCGTGGTGATCGCCGCCGGAGTCGGGGCATTCGAGCCCACGCGCCTGACCGCTCCGGGGGTTGCCGAGCTCGAGGGCAGCGGGGTGCACTACTTCGCCAAGCGTGTCGAGGACTTCCGTGACCGCAAGGTGGTCATCGTGGGTGGGGGAGACTCTGCCGTCGACTGGGCGGTGACGCTGGAGCCGGTCGCGGAAAGTGTCAAAGTCATCCATCGCTCGAAATTCCGGGCACACGAGGCGACTGTGGACGAGCTGGAACGCTCCACCGTGGAGTTGTTCTATCCAAAGTGCGAGGTGATCGAAGTTCGCGCCGGTGACCATGGCCGAATCGCGTCGCTCACGTTCAAGAATGGTGACGGCGAACATGCGGACCTGGAGGTGGACGAGCTGATCTGCGCGATCGGGTTCAAGGCCGATCCGGGGCCGATGCGGAGCTGGGGTTTCGAGTTGGCGCGAAACCAGATCGTGGTGGACAAGATCACGATGGAGACGAACATCCCCGGCGTGTTCGGCGCTGGTGACATCGTCAGCTATCCCGCCAAGTTCAAGTTGATCGCGAACGGTGCGGCCGAGGCAGTCACGGCTGTCAATCATGCGGTGACGTACGTCAACCCCGATGCGCGGCTTGATCCCGGACACTCGACGACGATCATGGAGAAGCGCGCCAAGGAGGCTGCCGCCACGTAGTGGTGGAACCCGCGTGCACGCACCAAACGAGCGCCCGGTCCGCACGCGGACCGGGCGCTCGTTTGGTGCGTGGCTCAGGTTGGTAGGGGCTTACCGCGGTCGGCCGATACCCATGCGGTCGCGCACGAGGCGCATCTTCGTCTCGGCGGCTTCGCTGGCGCGCTCGGCCCCCTGCTGCAGCACACCGGAGATGTACGGGACATCCCCCTTGAGCCGAACCAGCTCGTCCTGGATGGGGGTGAGCGAGTCGACCACCACCTCGGCGAGCTCCTTCTTGAAGTCGCCGTACCGCTTGCCTTCGAAATGCCGCTCGACCTCGGGCGTGGACTTCCCGGAGAGGGAGCCGTAAATCTGGATGAGGTTGGTCAGCGCCGGCTTGTCGTCACCGGCGGTGATCGTGTCGCCGGAATCGGTCACCGCGCGACGGATCTTCTTGCGGATGACATCTGGCGAATCGGCGAACGAGATGTAGCTGGCTTCGCGGGGAGAGCTCTTGCTCATCTTTTCGGTCGGGTCGTCCAGCGACATGATCCGCGCGCCCTCGGTTTTGATGTCGGCCTCTGGCATGACGAACGTTTCCCCGTACCGGGCGTTGAACCGGGTGACGATATCGCGCGTCAGCTCGATGTGCTGGCGCTGGTCGTCCCCGACCGGAACCTTTTCGGTGTCATACAGGATGATGTCCGCCGCCATGAGAATCGGATAGTTCAGCACCGTCGCCGAAACCGCGTCGCCCTTGCCGGCCGACTTGTCCTTGAACTGGGTCATGCGGCGCAGTTCGCCGAACTGGGTCACGGCGTTGAGCAGCCATTGCAGCTCGGAATGGGCGGGCACGTCCGACTGCACGAACAGCAGGCACTTGTCGGGATCCAGGCCGGAGGCGAGCAGGCTGCTCGCGAGATTCACGATCTGTTCCTGAAGCACGACTGGATCCGGGTTGTTCAGCAATGCATGCAGGTCGACGATGCAGAAGATGCTCTCGCTTTCGTCGATCTGGTTCACCCAGTTGCGCACCGCGCCGAGGTAGTTCCCAAGGTGGAAGTTACCGGAGGGCTGGATTCCGGAGAAGACCCTGAGCTTGTGCTCGGCCGTCGAGGCATCGGCCTGATCGGTTGCTCGTGCGGGAGCGTCGGTCACCATGTCGTGCTGTCCTTGAACGTATGGCATGAAAGGCTGAAGCATGTGGCGCAGCGGCCTTCAACAGCTTACCAAATCGATGATGCCTGGTTGGTTGAATTCCGGGATATACGGGCTAGCGGGCAGCCAACGGCTCGCCCACGAGAACGGCCTCCGTATCCCGATCCTCGGCATCACATTCGTCGCCGAGCCAGGTGCGGCCGAACTCGCGCATCGTCTCGATGACGGGAAGGAGCGCGGTGCCCTTGGTGGTCAATGTGTACTCGACACGCGGAGGTACTTCCGCGTAGCAGTGCCGGGTCAGGACGTCTGCCTCTTCAAGCTTCTTCAGGCGCTCCGAGAGTGTCTTCGGACTGATGCCGGCGAGCGAGCGCTCGAGCTGGCTGAACCGCATCTGGCCGGTCGCCAGGTCCCGCAGGATCAATGGCGTCCACTTGTTGCCGATCAGCTCGGCGGTGCGGGCCACCGGACAGCCAAGAAGGTCTTCCTGATTTCCACGCATGTCGAAATTCCTGTCTCATGCAATCGATGTATGCGACACAAGTCCCCAATACTTCCATAAGTATAGCATATCGGTCAGGAGCGGACTCCGGCGACATGTGACGCAGCCGGCACGGTGTCGACCTCGTCGGGATAGTCATGAAGCCTGGCTGCGGCTGAGGTCGCAATGACGATGACCTGCGCGGACATGCCGAAAAGACAGAGGAGCAGGACCCACTCCACACCGAACCACGTGGCGACAAGCGCCCCGATCGCCGCTCCAACCGGTCGCGCACCGGCCGTTGCCGTGACAATGACAGCCGAAACCCTGCCGAGCATGTGGTGCGGGGTCACAGACTGGCGCAGGGTGGTGGTGGTAATCGTCCAGATGATGGGGCCAGCACCGAGCAGGAAGTAGGCCATCGCCGGAGCGATTTCCCGAGCGGTGGCAAGACTGAGCGCCATTATCGCCATGGCGGTGAATCCGGCAATCGGACCAACGCAGATCGCGGCTCCGACCGAGAGGCGTTGGAAAACGAACCGAGACATCGCCGCGCCGGCGATCATGCCCACGCCGTACGACGCGAGCGTCCAGCCAACCTGGGCGGGGCTGAATCCGAGCGGGCCCATCGCATAGGCGACAAAGACGCCCTGCAGGCAGAACCATGCGGTGTTGAACACGACGGCGGTCACAATGATGGGCCGGAGGAGCGGGTGGTGCAGCGTCCAGCGAGTGCCAGCAACGACATCCTCGAGCGGGGAGCCCGTCCGCTTTGCGTGTCCATGGGCCGGCAGTGCAATCAGAAGCATGAGGGCGAACATGGAGCAGCCGATCGCGATGCCCAGGGCCAATCCAGCCCCGGTCCAGCCGATCACCGCTCCGGCCAGGGCCGGTCCTGCCGCGATCGCGAGGCTCCGGGTCAATTCAATGGATGTGTTCGCGCGAATCAGACCACCACGGGCGACCATCGCCGCGACAACACTCGGAGCGCCGATGGTGAAGGCCACAGTGCCCGTGCTGCCGATGAGTCCGAGGATCGCGAGCAGCATCAGGGTCAACTGCCCAGCATCGAGAAGCATGGCGAAGGTGACCAGAGCGAGTAGCCGGATGAGCTCGCCCGTGACCATGACGGCGCGTGGGGACGAGCGATCAGTCAGCGCTCCAATTGGGATTGCCAACAGCAGGAATGGCAGGGTTGCCAGGGCCTGGATGGCGCCGGTGCTGCCTGGACCAGCTCCGAGCGTCGCCACGGCCACGATCATCAACGTGGCCGTACCCATCTGTTCCGCAGAGTGTGCGAGGAGGTTCGAGGTCGCCAGCGCCTTGAATGCGGAAAAACCCGTGAACGAGGGAAGATGCACTGTGGCGGACTCCTGTAGCGATGCCGGACGGATCAGCAATCCCATGCTGATCGCCGCTCGAGGAGTCCGCACTCGCAATCGTGCGGTCAATCTCGGCTGGGTGCAGATTCCCGCTCGCGATCCAACAGCGCCTGCTTGCGCTCGAGCCCCCATCGATAGCCACCGAGCTTGCCATCGGCGCGAACCACTCGATGGCAGGGGACGACGACGGCCAGCTCGTTGGACGCGCACGCGCCTGCCACGGCCCTGGCCGCGTCCGGCGTGCCGAGATCGCGCGCGATCTCGCTGTAGGTTCTGGTTTCAGCTGGTGGGATCTGCCGAAGTGCGTGCCAAACCCGATGTTGGAACGCCGTTCCCCGGATATCGAGTGGAAGTTCGAGCGGCTGACGACCGGGATGGTCGATGTGCTCGATCACGGCTTCGACGACAGCGGAGAATTCCTCGCCCCCGGGTTCGACCGTGCCCAACCTGAACCGCTCGTGGCACGCGCGCACCAGCTCTTCGGCTGAGTCCCCGAAGGCGACCATGCAGATCCCGCGCTGGGTGGTTGCAACGAGGACGAGTCCGACGGAGGAAGAACTGACGGCGTAGGTGACCGATTCACCGGCACCGAGGCTGCGGTAGGCGCCCGGCGACATACCGAGGATCTCCTCGGCGTTTGCGTAGAAGCTGGCGCTGGAGCCGAAGCCAGCCTCGTACATTGCCCGCGTGACTGTGCCCGCATCGTCGAGCGCGTGCCGCAGGCGCCTGTTCCGGACACCCGTCGCATATTGCTTCGGAGTGAGTCCCACAAGCCGCTTGAAGAGCCGGTGAAAATGTGCGGGGCTCATGCCGGCAGCCTGTGCCAACTCCGCGAGGGAAGGATTGGCTTCCGGAGATTCGATCTGCCGGCAGGCGCGGGCGATCAGGCGGCGATGACGATCTTCCGTCGATTCACGATCGGGCCGGCAGCGACGGCATGGCCGAAACCCCTCCCGAAGCGCGGCGGCGAGGGTGTCGAAGAAGCGCACATTCTTTCGAAGCGGTGTGCGAGCCGGACAGCCCGGTCGGCAGACGACTCCGGTGGTCTGGACCGCGAAGTAAAACGTCCCGTCGGCCGACTTGTCTCGCACGCGGACACGTTCCCAGCGGTGGTCGTTGTCGGTGGAATCGTTCGAGAGGGCCGGCTGTGCGGTGGTCATGGTCGCTGGGCTCCTTGCGATGGTCTACCGACGCATGCTTCGAAGCGTATCGCTTCCTGGGGCTCCAACCCATCGAAATCTTGCGGTCAAATATCGGCCCGGCAGATCCGCCGTGCGGGATGCACCTCCACCGTATACTTGCACGCGGAGATCGACCGTGGTTCGGGGTGCCGAAGGAAGGTTGCAAGGTGGTTCGCTTTATCGCGTATGTTGTGGCGACGGTGGTGGCGACCCTGGCGCTTGGAACGATTTCTGAACGCCTGATCAGCTTCGACCGCGCCGAGACGGTGCTGTTGTTCGCTGTGGTCCTTGGCGTAATCAACGCTACGATCAAGCCGGTCGTGCAGGTGCTGACCCTGCCACTCTCCTGTCTCACGTTTGGACTGTTCGCCATTGTTGTCAACATGGTGTTGTTCTGGGGCGGGGCATACATCACGCCGGATCTCGAAGTCTCGTGGTGGGGCGCGTTGATCGGTTCCCTGATGGTGAGCGTGGCGTCCGGCATCATGTTCACGGTGCTCGATGAGTAGGTACCGTCAGGACTGGGGGCCGACCACCAACCGACGGCGGTTCGACGACCACATGACCATCGGCGTCATCGCCGACACGCATATCTACCCGGGCAGCCGCAGGGGCATTCCGGCCGGGGTGACACGGCTGTTTCGGCGCGCCGCGATCGATCTGCTGATCCACCTGGGCGATGCAAACAGCCGCATCGTTCTTGAAGAACTGGCGGAGGTGGCGCCGCTGATCGCCGTGCCCGGCAACAACGACGATCCCGAGCTGCACTACATGCTGACCGAGACGACCCGATTCAGCGTTGGCGAACGTACGTTCGGCGTGCTGCATGGCCACGGCGGACGGTCGGCCAAGCTGGAAGCGATCCGCCGATTCGGTGGCAAGGTCGATTGCGTGTTGTATGGCCACAGTCACCTGCCGCATATCGAAACGGTGGGCGACACGATCCTGTTCAATCCCGGATCAGCCACGGACCGACGGTGGCACGAACACTTCGGCGTTGGGCTCATCCGCGTCGAAGACGGCATTATCGAGCCCGAATTGATCCTGTATCGGGATGCCGACCATCTCGACAACATCAGTGTTTCGCGCGACGAAGGCGAGTGAGGACCGACGTGACGTCTCTACCCAACGATCCCAGGCTGTCGGATGGACGATGGCTGCGCATTCCGGGCCCGACACCGGTGCCGCCACGGGTGTTCCAGTCAATGGCGCAACCTATGGTTCCGCATCGTGGCGCGGAGATGTCCGGTCTTGTGCGTAACCTCCGAAGCAAGCTGCAGGAGGTCCATCGCACCGATGGCGACGTGATGGTCTGGTCGGGCAGTGGCTCGGCGGGGTGGGAGGCGGCGCTCGTCAATCTCTGCCGGCCGGGCGACAAGGTTGCCGTGACCGTGTGCGGCGACTTTGGGCGGAGGTTTGCCAGGGTCGCGGAGCACCTGGGATTGCGGGTGTGCCGGATCGAGGCGCCGTGGGGAGAGCCGGTGACGGCTGAGCTGGTGGCGGCGACGCTGGCGGCGGAACGCGACGTACATGCCGTTCTGGCAACCCACAACGAAACATCCACCGGGGTGACCAACCCGCTGGCCGAGATCGCCGAGGTTGCCCGTGCCGTGGGGGCGATGGTGATCGTGGATGCGGTCAGCTCGGCAGCGGCGATGCCGCTGGAAACCGACGCCTGGGGACTCGACTGGGTGATCTCGGGATCGCAGAAGGCGTGGATGTGCCCGCCCGGCCTGATGATCGCGGCGGTGAGCGATCGCGGCATGCAGGCGGCCGCGCGAGACGGTGGCTACCCACGATTCTTCTGGGATGCCGAGAAACTGGCCGGCGGAATGCGGTCCGGTCAGCTGCCAACGACCCCGGCCGTCTCGCTGTTGCGCGGTCTCGACACGGCGCTCGACATGATGCTGGAAGAAGGCGTGGAGCAGATGTGGCGGCGGCAGGCCGACCTGAGGGACTATCTTCGGTCCGCGCTGATTGAACTGGGACTCGTGCCGTACGCCAACCCTGCGTACGCATCGGCATCGATCACCTCGGTGCGCCCGCCGGCGGGTATGCATGCGGCGCGGTTTCGTGACCTGGTCCGGGAGGACAGCGGAATCGAGCTTGCCACCGGGCAGCAGCCCGAGGCCGAAACCATGATCCGGATCGGGACCATGGGGTGGACCCACCTGCCTGAAATCGAGGCGACAGTGGAGTCGATCGGCCGGGTCACGCGCGCCGCCGGGGCGGGATGACGCCGAAATCGGCGTGATATGCGTGTTGTCAAGCTCGGGTGACACCGGTATACTTTGCCCCATACATCCTCCCACGGGCGAAGCGCTTGCTGGAGCCAAATCGTGGTGGGGTTCGGCGTGTGTTCGGTCTTAAGGAAGGTCTATGGACGGTACTGACGTTCGTGAGCAAGGCAGTGTGAACGGCGATACGGAGCAGGCGGAGGCCGCCTCGAACGAGACAGCCGGGAGCGACGTGGAGCAGGAGCTCGACGGTGCCTCGCTCATGGAGCAATTCCTGAGCGATCCCAGCCATGACTACAAAACCCTGAAATACGGGGATGTCCTGGAAGGGATCGTGATGCACAAGGATCGGGAAGAGCTGCTGGTTGACATCGGCTCGAAGGCTGAGGGCATCGTCCCCGCCAAGGAGTACTCCAGTCTTTCCGACGAGGAAAAGGAGGAACTCGGGGTAGGCGATACGATCCTGGTGTTCGTGGTTCAGCCCGAGAATCAGGAAGGCCATCCGGTCGTCAGTATCGATCGTGCCCGGCAGGAGAAGAGCTGGCGCCGGCTGCAGGAGCGCCACGAAGCGGACGAGATCATTGAGGCGGAGGTCACCAACTACAACAAGGGTGGTCTGCTGGTAAACCTTGATGGCGTGCGTGGCTTCGTTCCGGCATCGCAAGTGACCGAGATTCGCGGCGGCGACGAGTCGAGCAAGCAGGCCGACATGGCCCGCTTGATCGGGACGAACCTGCCGCTGAAGGTGATCGAGATCAACCGCCATCGCAACCGGTTGATCCTCTCCGAGCGCCAGGCGGTGCAGGAACGCCGCGACGCGATGAAGGAGAAGCTGATCCAGGAGCTGACCGAGGGCGAGGTTCGCACCGGCAAGGTCTCCTCGATCTGCGACTTCGGCGCGTTTGTCGACATCGGCGGCGCCGATGGGCTCGTGCACCTTTCCGAGCTGTCCTGGAGTCGCGTGCGCCACCCAAGCGAAGTGCTCAAGGTGGGTGACGACGTTCAGGTCTTCGTGCTCGGCATCAATGCCGATGAGAAGAAGATCGCCCTGTCGATCAAGCGAACCCAGCCGGAGCCGTGGAGCCGCGTGGCGACCAGCTACGAGGTGGGCCAGCTTGTGAAGGGGACGGTGACGCAGCTTGCCAATTTCGGCGCGTTCGCGCGGATCGAGGACGGCATCGAGGGCCTGATCCACGTCTCCGAGCTTGCCGAGGAGCGCATTCAGCATCCGAAGCAGGTCGTCGAGGAGGGCGAGGAGCTCATTCTTCGCATCATCCGCATCGACCCGCAGCGGCGCCGCATGGGCCTGAGTCTTCGCCGCGCCCTCGACAC
>JAUIGA010000125.1 GCA_030430125.1 Chloroflexia bacterium
GATCTCGCCCTCGAGGTTGATGAGGCAGATGAACGCGTCCCCGGCTTCGACGTACATCAACTCGCCGGGTTCCAGGTCGCCTGTCTTCGCGACCGTCTTGTAGGTAGCGGTGTCGGTCATTCGTGTCCCTTGAGCGCGGTGCCGTTTCCGCTCACGTACGGGCGGCCCTTTTGGCCGCCCTTCGAGGTGCGCTGGGCGGTCACCGGGTGGTCGACTCCTGCGCTGATCCGTCCCCGACAGGCGCCAGTTCGGGCGGGAACATCCCACTTCCGAACACGACGTATCGTGTTCGGCGCGTCGTCTAGATCTCGTCCAGCTCGGCGTTGGCGTGCTCAATGCCGTAGAGCCCGGCCTTGAGCACCTTCAGGCTCAGCAGCGCGCATTTCAGCCGCGCCGGACTCAGATCGATGCCGATTTCGTCCAGCAGCTCATCCTTGTCGATCTTCTTGACCTCGTCGAGCGACTTGCCGTCGACCAGCTCCATCAGGATCGACGCCGACGCCTGGCTGATCGCGCAGCCCTGGCCGGAGAACGCTATCTCGTCGATCGCGTCGTCCTTGACGCGCACGTCGATGCGCACCTCGTCTCCACAGAGCGGGTTGCTGTCCTCGTAGCTGTAGTCGCTCGGTTCCAGCGTGCCCCGGTTGCGTGGGTTCTGGTAGTGATCGAGGATGATCTCGCGGTAGATGCTGTCAGTGCCAAAGGTCATGCGTGTCTATCCATCGAACGTCTTCGCGTCCCATTCCTGCCGGCAGGGCCCATCGGCCCGGGCAGCGGCGGTCGTCGATGACGGGAGGCCCGAGAACACGCGCCGCACGTCATGCAGCGCCTCGACGAGGCGATCGACATCCTCGCGGGTGTTGTAGACGTAGAAGCTGGCGCGGGTGGTCGCTGTCACACCGAGCGCCTTCATCAGCGGCTGCGTACAGTGGTGGCCGGCGCGAACCGCGACGTTGTGCTCGTTCAGGATCTGCGAGATGTCGTGCGGGTGCAGGTCGCCGAGCGCGAACGAGACGACCCCACTGCGCGCCTGCGCATCGGTGGGTCCGAAGAACCGGATATCCGGGACGTCCTGAAGCGCCTCCAGCGCGTAGGCGACGACCTCTCGCTCGTGCGCCCAGACCCGGCGCATATCCAGCGCGTTGAGGTAGTCGATGGCCGCGCCCAGCCCGACCGTGTCGCCGACCGACGGTGTGCCCGCCTCGAACTTTGCCGGCACGTCGGCCCAGGTGGTGTGATCCAGGAAGACCTTGCGGATCATGCTGCCGCCCCCCATGTAGGGCGGCATGGCGTCCAACAGCGCCTTCTTGCCGTAGAGCGCGCCGGATCCCATCGGGCCGAGCATCTTGTGACCCGATAGCGCCAGGAAGTCGGCATCGAGATCCTGCACGTCGATCGGCAGGTGTGGCGCGCTCTGGGCGGCATCGACCACCGCGATTGCGCCGGCGGCGTGGGCGTCGGCGATCATCTGCTTCACCGGGTTGACAGTGCCCAGACTGTTGCTGACGTGCGTGAACGCGACGAGCTTCGGCTCCTGCCGGAGGATTTCCGCATACTCATCGAGGTCGAGACGTCCCTCGTCGTCGATGTGGACATGCGCCTGCCGCAGGTTCTTCTCCGCCGCGAGGATGTGCCACGGCACGATGTTGGAGTGGTGCTCCATCTCGGTGAAGACGATGAGATCGCCTTCCTTGAGGTTCGCCTTGCCCCACGCCTGTGCCACCAGGTTGATTGCCTCGGTGGTGTTGCGGACCATGATGCACTCGCGCGGACTCTGCGCGTTGATGAATGTCGCGATCTTCCGCCGCGCGTCCTCATAGGCCTCGGTGGCGGCTTCCGACAGATCGTAGACGCCGCGGTGGATGTTGGCGTTAACGCGAGCGTAATAGTCGCTCATCGCGTCGATGACCACCTGCGGCTTTTGGGCGCTGGCCGCGCTGTCGAGAAAGACCAGCGGTTTCTGGCCGGCCCGCAGCGGTTGATTCAGGATCGGGAAGTCGGCCTTGACAACGGCACCGTCCAGCGATTCGTGCGCGTGTTCGGTCTCCGGGGGTGCCTGGGTGATGCTCATGTCGCGATCCTTCCATTGCTGCCGGACCGCGATGTCCGCTTGCACGGGCGACCGCGGCGGCTCAACCGGGGCGGCCGCGGTGCCGCCCCGTGTGGTTGGGGCCCGAAGTCCTAGTAGCCGACCTTGCGGGCGATCGCCGCCTGCAGGAAGTCCTGGATCTCCTCGACCGGAATGCGGTCAATCACCGGGCGGAAGAAGCCCTCCACGATCAGCTTCTGCGCCTCGCTCTTGGGTATACCACGCGCCATCAGGTAGAAGAGATGCTCGTCCTCGACCTGCGAGACGGTGGCGCCGTGTGTGCAGCGCACGTCGTTGGCCTCGATCTCCAGGTTGGGGATCGTGTCGGCCCGCGCGGTGCGGCTCAGCACCAGGTTGCGGTTCTGCTGGTAGGCGTCGGTGCGCTGCGCGCCCTCGTACACCTTGATCAAGCCGGAGTAGACCGAGCGCGACTTCTCCTTGAGCGCGCCCTTGTACTCCAGGTCGCTGGTGGCCAGCGGCGACTCGTGCAGCTGCCAGGTGTGGTGGTCGAAGAACTGGTCGCCGTCACCGAAGAAGATGCCGAGCATCTCCGCCAGCGCGTTCTCGCCGCGCAGGTGCGAGCCGACCGAATTCTTGCTGAACTTCGAGCCGAGTGTGACCTGCAGGTTCTTCATCTCGGCATCGCGCCCGAGGATCGCCCGCTCCGTCATGAAGCTCCAGACGTTGCGGCCCCAGTCCTGCACCTGCACGTAGCGCAGGTTGGCGTTGTCGGCAATATCTAGCTCGACGACGGCCGAGGCGAAGCTCGCTTCGTCGGCCGTTTCCGACTGGAAGGCGTCGACGAAGAACGCTTCGGCGCCCTCCTCGATCACGATCAGGGAATGGGTGAAGATCGACGCGCCGGCAGTCTCGCCGAGCGCGAACGACCGGAACGGCAGCTCCACCTGCACGCCCTTCGGGACGTAGAGGAACGCGCCGCCCTGCCACATCGCCGCGTGCAGCGCCTCGAACTTGCCGAAGTCGACCGGGACGGCCCGGGTCATGAAGTGCTGTTGCACCAGGTCCGGGTGCTCGTGTACGGCGGTGTTGAGATCGGTGAAGATCACACCCTGTGCGGCGACAGCGGGGTCGAGCTCAACGTACGGCGCGCCGCCGTCGCGCGAGACAACGATGCCGGCACGTTGATCGGCCTCACCGAACGCGAACGCGCCCTCGCTGGTGCTCGCCACGGATGCGAGGTCGGTGATCGTGCCGTCGAGGTCGGCATACGGCGCGAAGCGGTCGAGCTTCAACCGGCGCAGGTCGGTGCGTCGCCACTCCTCGTCGGAGCGGGTCGGCATCGGCAGGGATTCGTAGGTCTCCCATGCCGCCAGGCGCGATTCGCGCACCCAGTCGGGCTCGTTGCGCGACCGGGAAAGAGCCTCAACCGCCTCGCGGCTGAACCCGGTCAGGTCTGGTGATTTCGTCGCAGTTGCTTCCATATCTCCCTCAAAGCAGATTACGTCGCCTCGGTACCGCGCGTCTCGTACGGGCCGGGGCAAGCCCGGCCCTCGCGAGGGAGGGGACACGCCCCTTCCTCGCGGGCGATCCGAGTTGTCGCATGTCGCGCGCCAGGACGACGAAGCGTCGTCGGTCTACCCGACCGAGCCTTCCATTTCCAGCTGGATCAGCCGGTTCAGCTCGACCGCGTATTCCAGCGGGAGCTCCTTGGCGATCGGCTCGATGAATCCGTTGACGATCATGCTCATCGCCTCGGTCTCGCTGAGACCGCGGCTCTGGAGATAGAAGATCTGCTCCTCGGCCACCTTCGAGACGGTCGCCTCGTGGCCGATGGAGACACTCTCCTCCTCGATCTCCATGTACGGGTAGGTGTCGGTCTTGCTGGTCTCGTCGAGCAGCAGCGCGTCGCAGATGACGTTGCTGCGCACGTGCTCGGCGCCGGGGTGGACCTTCACCAGCCCGCGGTAGGAGCTGCGGCCGGTCCCCTTCGAGATCGACTTGGATGTGATCTGCGAAGAGGTGTGCGGCGCGGCGTGGACCATCTTCGCGCCGGCGTCCTGGTGCTGCCCGTCACCGGAGAAGGCAACCGAGAGCACCTCGCCCCGCGCGCCTGGCTCCATCAGCCAGACGGCCGGGTACTTCATGGTCACCTTCGAGCCGAGGTTGCCATCGACCCACTCCATCGTGGCGTCCTTGTAGGCCGCCGCGCGCTTGGTGACGAGGTTGAAGACGTTCTTCGACCAGTTCTGGATCGTCGTGTAGCGAGCGCGGGCGCCCTCCTGGACGATGATCTCGACCACCGCCGAGTGGAGGCTGTTGGTGCTGTAGGTCGGAGCAGTGCAGCCCTCGACGTAGTGCACGTAGCTGCCCGGCGCGCAGATGATCAAGGTGCGCTCGAACTGGCCCATGTTCTCCGCGTTGATGCGGAAGTAAGCCTGCAGCGGCACTTCGACGCGGACGCCCTCGGGCACGTAGATGAACGAGCCGCCCGACCAGACGGCCGAGTTGAGCGCGGCGAACTTGTTGTCCGCATACGGGATTACGGTGCCGAAGTACTGCTGGACGATGTCCGGGTGCTCGCGCACGGCGGCGTCCATGTCGAGGAAGATCACACCCTGCTTCTCGAGGTCCTCGCGCAGCGAGTGATAAATGACCTCGGACTCGTACTGGGCGCCGACGCCTGCCAGGAACTTCCGCTCCGCTTCGGGGATACCGAGCTTCTCGAAGGTGTCCTTGATGTAGGCCGGCACCTCGTCCCAGGTCTTGCCCTGCTTCTCTGCCGGACGGATGTAATAGTAGATGTCGTCGAAATCGATCTCGTGGATCGCCGGGCTGCCCCAGTTGGGCATCGGGCGCTTCAGGAAGTGCTCGTACGACTTGAGCCGGAACTCCAGCATCCAGTCGGGCTCGCCCTTCATGCGGGAGATCTCTTCGATCACCTCGCGGTTGAGCCCCTTCTTGCTCTTGAAGACGTAGTCTTCCTCATCGCGGAATCCGTACCGGTAATCACCGATATCGACCTGCGGCTTGGGTGTTGCAACCATGTGGTGCTCCTTCGAAACGTGATGCGCGTCCATCGCCGCCCCGCGGGCGGCAGGGCCGGGACAAGCCTGGCCCGTACGGGAGGGGCTTGTCCCCTCCCTCGCGCCGTGGCGTTACGCGGTCGCGGCGACCTCTGCGCGCAGCTTCTCGTAGCCCTTGGCTTCCAACTCGTGGGCCAGCTCCGGGCCACCGCTCTGGACGACGCGGCCGTCCATCATGATGTGGACGAAATGCGGCTTGATGTGGTTGAGCAGCCGCTGGTAGTGCGTGATCAGCAGCACGCCCATCTCGTCGTTGGCGAGCGCGTTGACGCCCTCGGAGACGACGCGCAGCGCGTCGATGTCGAGACCGGAGTCGGTCTCGTCGAGGATCGCCATGGTCGGCTCCAGCAGCGCCATCTGCAGGATCTCGGCGCGCTTCTTCTCACCGCCGGAGAAGCCCTCGTTGAGGTAGCGGGTCGCGAACGACTCGTCCATGTGCAGGACCTGCATCTTCTCGCGCATGAGCTTGCGGAACTCGCGCGGTGTCATCTTCTTCGCCTCGCCGTCGCCGGCTTCGCGCTCGGCACGCGCGTTGCGGACATTGGTGACGGCCATGCGAAGGAAGTTCGCCATGGAAACGCCCGGGATCACGGTCGGGTACTGGAACGCCAGGAAGATGCCGAGCTGGGCGCGCTCGTCCGGCTCCATCTCGAGGATGTCCTCGCCGTTGAAGAGGATGGTGCCCTCGGTAACCTCGTAGGCGGGGTGACCGGCGATGACATTGGCGAGGGTGCTCTTGCCGGAGCCGTTCGGCCCCATCAGCGCGTGGATTTCCCCCTTGTGGATCGTCAGGTCGACGCCCTTGAGGATCTCGGTGTCCTCAATGGATGCGTGGAGATTGGTGATCTCGAACATGGGAACCTGCTGCGTATCTGCCATGGTGACGTGTGTTGACCTCCGTCAATTGCGTTGCCCGCCCGGTGCGGGCACGCCTGCGTCCAGAAGTGTGTGCCGGCTCGCGCGGCGGCCGCCTTTTCAGGCGGTGGTGCCGGTGCCGTTCGCATCGGCGGTGTCCTGCCGTGCCAGGCATTCGGGGCAGGTGCCAACGAATACCGTATGGTGGCTGACGATGTCGTAGCTCGACCGCTCCGCGGCCACGTGCTGGGCCAGGAGCGCGACGGGGACATCGACATCCTCGATCGCGCCGCAGACCGAGCAGTGGACGTGGTCGTGCCGGTCGGTGCGCTTGTCGAAGCGGCTGGCCTGATCCGCGAAGGTAAGCTCCTGGATCAGGTCGTGCTCGGCGAGCAGGTGAAGGGTGCGGTAGACCGTGCCGTAGGCGATCCTGGAATCCTCGCGCCGGACGCGTTCGTAGATCTCGGCGGCGGTGAGGTGGCCTTCGGCCCGCTCGACGACGTCGAGGATCACGGCGCGCTGCGTCGTATTCCGGAATGATGCTCGTGGACCCGCGGTCATGATCGACGCCCTTCCTTGGTGCGGGGCTCATGCCTGCCCTGCTGCGTTGCAGGAGAGATTGTCAAACAGGAATGAGTCTCATTACCGCACACGAAAAGTATAGCATGCCGCTCGGGATTGTGTCCGGACGGGGCATGGCACCCTCGACCACGGTTCCAGTATGACGGATCAATCCTGATCAATCAAGTCGGGATTCGGTCGCCCCGACATTGACGCGCCCAAATCGCCGAAAGCGCCGGGCACCGTGACCGCCAATTGCTCATCGGCGAGCGTCGCCAGGAGGTCGATCAACATCACGTTCGACCAGCGATGTCCACAGTAGATGTTCGGCCAGACGCTCATGAGGATGCGCTTTCACGTGGCCGCGTGCATTGAGGAGCGCGTTGCAAGCCCTGATTGGGAACGTCAACGGTTCGGAGGCAAGCGGGGATCTGTTGGCGACGCATGTTCTTTGAAGTTTCTGGGCATCTAGTCATTGAGATGACTCGACAAGTCCATGGGTTGATGCAGGACGCGGATCACCAGGAGGATGTCTGGAAACTCCTGATAGAAGATCACGTGTGACCCGGAGTTGTATCTCCAATAGCCTGCTTGAAGGTCGCTGGCATCTCTACCTCGCAAGGTGCCAGATGCAAGATCAACGCAGGCCTGCATGAGACGCTGTACGTAGGCCACCGCCTGGTCGACATCCCATCGCTCGGCCGTATAGCGCGCAATGGCCTCGAGGTCGTCCCGGGCCAGTGGCCGATAGACGACTTCTCTCACTTCGTCAGCTCTGCGCGCAGCTCCGCAAGAAAGTCATCGATGTCGATAGCCGCGGGTGGACCGCTCCTCTCACCTGCAACGAGCTCGGCTCGAAGCGCCGCGAGCCGAGCCTCACGATCCTCGAGCAGGCGGAGTCCCTCTGACCGAGCCGTACCGGCCGGACTTCACCTGCTCGTCCACAAAGGTGGCAAAGTGATCGTTCAACACAAGCGAGGTATTTCGTGCCATGTTCACATCTCCTCTGTGACGCACAATATACCAAATATTGGTACACTTGGGGCTCACCGCCAGGTTATGAAAACTCGCGACCTAGCTGTCAACTCTGATCGAAGTTGCCTGGGGTGGACTATCTGTTCTCAGGTTGCCGCTCGTCGTTCCACGTCCAGCCGTCGATCTCCGGCGGCTCGATGCCGTGCGACGACAGGATCGTACGCACGTGGTTGCGGTGCTCGGCGCCGTGGTCGAGCATCTGCACGATCGAGAACGACACCGACCCCTGCTCTTCATCACCGTTTCCGCGCACATAGGCGAACGCCAGGTCGTCGGGCCATTGTTCGACAACTCGGTGCCACGCCTCGCCCGTGCGCTGGAGCGATGCGCGCAACACCGATACCTGCGGCAGGGTGTCGCTTTCCTCGTCGAATTCGAGCGAGATGCCCGAATCCGGGATGCGGCTCAGATAAATCACTTCGGCATCGGCGAGGTGCACAAGCGTGTCGTGGACCGGCCCGAAGGTGCCCGGACCCGTGAGTCCGAGCTGTTCGGGCGTCAGCGTCTCGCAGAAGCCGAACAGGGTGTCGTTCGCCCAGACATGCTGGTCGATGATCGCTCGCAGGATTGAGCTCATGAGTTCAAGCCTCTCTCTGGACAGGGTCAATCGGTGCGTGGCCGCGACTCCTCCCACGCCCACGCGGAAAGATCGGGTTCGGTTGTCCCGTCGTCGTTTTCGCTGGCAACGCCATGGGCGGCGAGAATGGCGCGAATGTGCGTGCGATGCTCAGCGCCGTGCTCAACAACCTGGGAGACGATAACCGACAACGGGACGTGCTCGATGTCCCCCTCCCATTCCAGCTCCAGCAGCTGGTTGCCCGGATGGGACCGTGCAACTGCGCGCCAGGCGTCGGCTGTTGCGGCGAAGACCGGTCGCACGCTGGACAGCTCCCTTGGAACTTCGCCATCGAGGATGGTGGTGCGAACGCCAGTGGACACACCTCCACGATCGATCAGGTTGAGGTAGTGCTCCTCGTTCAGCGCGAGGTGCAATAGCGTTGCTTCGACACCGCCGAAGGTGCCCGGCGCCGTCAGCGCCAGGTGGTACGGCGTGAGTCCTTCGCAGTACGCCAGCAGCGTGTCGTTGGCCCAGATGTGGTGTTCAATCAGGTCGTCCAGAATCGAGTTCACAGCGCGAGCGACCCTTCCACCAGGTCGATGGCGGCCACGTGCGGCTGCCAGCCGCCAGTCTCGCGCATCCAGGCGTCCTCGTCGAACAGGTGCCATTCGAT
>JAUIGA010000126.1 GCA_030430125.1 Chloroflexia bacterium
TTTCCCGTTCCGAATCCAGAACCTGGGCTGATCGACATCCGAAATCAACACCAGCTTGAACTTCGTGCCATCAACGAAGCCCCGGTCCAGCTCAGCCCGAAGCTTGGCGTACGTCGACGGGATCGTCTCGGGAAGCACCATTGTTCCGGCGATGATAGGCATGAAGTTCGCATCTCCCCGCCAGCGCGGCACGACATGCTGGTGGAGATGCTCGGCAACGCCGGCACCGGCGGTTTCGCCGATGTTGATACCTGCGTTGAATCCATCGCATCGCAACACACGCCGGAGCGCCGCCATGACGGTCGGCAGGAGCCTGGCCAGCTCGACAACCGTGGCGTCGTCGAGTTGGATGATGTCGGCGGCATGAACGTTCGGCACGATCATGACGTGCCCCGTGTTGTACGGAAAAAGGTTCATGATCACGAACGCGTGTGCGCCGCGATGGAGGATGAGGGACGCGACGTCGTCGTCACCGGCGAGGCGATTGCAGAAGATGCAACCCTCTTCGCGAGTCTCGCCGCTGATATAGCGCATTCTCCATGGAGTCCAAAGCCGCTCAGCATGCGGCGAGGCGGTGCGGTCCATTGGTCGAGTTCCTGAAGGTGGGTACCGGTTGCCGGAAGACGCCAAGTCTCGTGTGGATGGTACTATGCCGTGGTAGTGATGCCGCTCGGCGTCCGCTTCGCAGCACCAGGCTTGGCAATGCAGGTGAAGTCGCAGGGAGCGCCTTCCGGGCAGCGAGCCGGGGCGATTCCAGCAATCACGATTCCCCATCCTTCACGACGGCTCTCGCGCGGCATGCGTTTGGCGCTGGTTGAGCGCATCGCAACGCTTGCGTTCGACGTGCTCGCCGTCTTCCTCGCGTTCTGGTTTGGATACCTGCTGCGATACCAGTTCGAAGTGGGCGGCCCGATGCCGTTCTTCGAATGGGAATCGTTCGCGGCGTTCCTGCCTGCGACACTGGCGGCGATGGCGCTGACGCCGATCGCCTTCGCTGCTCGCGGCATGTACCGGCTCGACCACGTCGGTGGCATGCTCGACACGGCGGAGTCAGTCATTGGCGGATTTACGACGTCGATGGCAGGCGTGGTCATGCTCGCGTTCTTCCTGCGCTTCCAGCCATCGCGCATCGTGTTCCTGTATGCGTGGCTGATCGGCATTGTGTTGATGCTCATGCACCGAAGGCTGCTGGTGTGGTTGCGCCGCCGCCTTTGGCACGCGGGGCTCGGCGTCGATCGCGTCCTGATCGTCGGTGATGGCGAGGCCGCGCGTCGTGTGATGCAGGCCATGTTCGGCGATCCGCATCTTGGATATCGGCTGGTAGGGTTCGCCAGCGATACTTCCGGGAGCGATCGCATGAATGTCGCCACCGAGCAGGGGACGATCACCTGCCCAAGACTGGGAACCACCGATCAGGTCGGGGAACTGGTGCGCAGGCACCGCGTCGACGAGGTGATCATCGCTCCGGAAGGTCGCTGGGAGAGCACGACGAGCGAGATCGTCTCGCGATGCCGCGAACAGGTGGTCAAGTTCCGCCTGGTGCCGAACCTGGTGCAGTTCTCGCAGGATCGCGCCTCGCTGGGTGAAATCGCCGGCATTCCGTTGATCGGTATCAGCGATGCGTCGATTCGCGGGTGGAACGCGGTAATCAAGCGCACTGCGGATATCGTTGTCTCGTTCCTGGTGCTGATCGTCGCGTTCATCCCCATGCTGGTGATCGCCCAGCTCATCCGCCGGGATTCGTCAGGGCCGGTACTGTTCAGGCAGACCCGTGTCGGCCGAGACGGGAAGCCCTTCACCATGCTCAAGTTCCGGTGCATGGTCGAGGATGCCGAGCAGCAGCGAGAAGCCCTGGTGCAGGCAGCCGGTACCGATGGTCGCCTGTTCAAGCTACGGGACGATCCTCGCCTGACCCGGGTAGGGCGCACCCTGCGGCGGATGTCACTCGACGAGCTGCCGCAGTTCATCAACGTGCTGCGCGGCGACATGAGCCTGGTGGGTCCACGACCGCCATTGACGGAGGAGGTGCTGGACTACGAGGACTGGCATCTGCAGCGGCTGCTCGTCAAGCCAGGACTCACCGGTTTGTGGCAAATTAACGGGAGATCCAACCTGACTTTCGACGAGATGGTACGGCTCGATCTCTACTATGCGGAAAACTGGACCATCTGGCTGGATGTGAAGATTTGGCTGCGGACGGTTCCGGCGGTCATCGAAGGGCGGGGGGCCTGGTAGTGGCGGAGGGAACGTCGCAGGCGTCAACGTTGGGTCGCGATCTCGGGTTCGCGGTGCGGCGATACTGGTGGGTCATGCTCATCGCCCTCGCGTTGTCGCTGGTGGCAGGGTTCCTGTTGACCCCGGCGGCTGGCTACTCATCGAGTTTTCGCGCCACCGTCCTGATTCCTGGCGACACGGAAGACACCGGCAGCTCGGAGCGGCCCGAGCTGATGGTGCTGGACGATCTTGGCACGTTTGTCGAGAGTTGGGTGTTCGCCGATGCGGTCGCCCAGCAAGCGGGCGACGACCTGACCACGGAAGACGTCCATGGGATGCTGGCAGGTTCTCGATACAGCCGGATCGCCACAGTGACAGTGACCGGCCCGGATGCCGACCAGGTTGCCCGGGTGGCGGATGCCGCGGCGGCGGTGTTCCCCGCCGAGGTCAACGTTTTCCTGGTTGCTCCCGGCGACCTGGATGCCACGGTGCAAATCATCGATCCACCGCAGGCGCCAGCGCGCGACGACAGCATGCGGTGGGTCCGCATCGGCGCGACCGGGTTGCTTGGGACGGCAGTTGCGGTGGCATTGATCGTGGTGTTCGCACCGGGACCGCGCGTTCCGCACGATCGTGCACCTGGAACGGCGTAGTTCAGCGGGATTGCCCGGTCAGGTGCCCAGCGTGTCGATATCGGGAAGATACGGCTTCGCTGACAGCTCGTCGAGATCGGCGTTGATGACGTCGAGCGGTTCCATGCCGTTGGCGCGCAGGCAGGTTCCGACCAGGGCGATCGTCTCATGCAGGAGTACGCCTTCCGGCCATATCGCCAGGTCGCGGACCTCGCCCGCACGGGCCCGGAGCAGACCCGCGAGTGATGCGCTCGGAATATCGAGGCTGGCGGTGACATCCAGTGCGCGGTCGGGTCTGACCTGAGCCCATTGGTATCCGTGCCACACCCCGGTACACGCGACCCAGTAGAGCACCTGACCGGCCTCGAGCCGAAGATCATCCGCGAGCGTGCCGTGACGATGCGTGCCATCCAGCACGCCCGCGAGTTCGAGCAACTCGTCGGCGACACGGGGTGTGCACTGATCGTTGGGAGCGCGCAGCCGGCGGGAGGTTCCGGATTCGCTCGTCAGGTTGTTGTCGCGCAGCCATTCGTAGGCCAGCCACCATCGTCGTGTCTGGGTGGCAAGGCCGGCCGGTTTGCGATCCTGCGGGTAGACATCGAGTGGGTCGAACCGTCGATCTCGGACGATACGCAGCGAGTTGTCGGCGTCGAGTTGACGGTAGAAGCACGTACTATAGCCGTCGTGGCAGACCGCGCCTTCCTGGTGCACCTCGATAAGGAGGGAGTTGCGATCGCAATTGACGCGGATCTCCTGTACCCGCTGCACATGCCCGGATGATTCGCCCTTCTTCCACAGTTTGCCCCGGCTGCGGCTCCAGAAGTGCACGAAACCCGTGGACCGGGTACGTTCCAGGGATGCTTCGTTCATGAAGCCGACCATGAGGACATCGCCGGACTCGGCATCGGTGATAACTGCCGGGGCGAGTCCATCCTGGTCGAAGCGCAGGGGAAGCGGGTTCTCAGGCATCGATCGGAACCTCGCGAATTGGCAGGCCGGCCGCCGAAAGCTCGCTCTTGACATCCGCGATGCGCAACTGCCCGAAGTGAAAAATCGACGCCGCGAGCACGGCATCGGCCCGACCGGGCGCCAGCGCTTCCACCATATGCGCGGCGTTGCCGGCACCGCCGGACGCGATCAGCGGGATGTTGACAACGTCGTTCACCGCTTCGAGCAGGGAGGTGTCGTAGCCGTCACCGGTGCCGTCGCGATCCATTGATGTGAGCAGGATTTCCCCCGCGCCGCGCAACTCGATCTCCGCCGCCCACTCGACGACGGTTCGGCCGACTGGCCGGCGGCCGCCGTGTGAGTACACCTCCCAGGTCCGAAGATCCGGGTTCCAGCGCGCGTCGATGGCGACGACGATGCACTGCGTGCCGAACAGCTCGGCACCCTGCGTGATCAATGCCGGATCGCGCAGCGCCGCCGAGTTGATCGAGACCTTGTCTGCCCCGGCGCCGAGCATGGTGCGCATATCCGCCACGGAACGAATCCCGCCGCCGACGGTCAGCGGAATGAAGACCTGGTCGGCGGTTCGGCGCACAACGTCGACCATCGTGTCGCGACTGTCCGACGTGGCGGTGATGTCGAGGAAGACAAGCTCGTCGGCCCCTTCACGGTTGTAGACGGCGGCCATCTCGACCGGGTCGCCGGCATCGCGGAGGTTGACGAACTGTACCCCCTTGACCACTCGACCGCCGGTGACGTCGAGGCAGGGGATGACACGGGTTGTGAGGCCATTCTGTACGGTCGTAGTCATGCCATTTTCCCTGAATCAGCTGCTGGATTCGACATATCGGGATAGCTTCTCCAGTGACGATCTGGTTCCGGCGTCGTTGTCTTCGGGACGCACGCCAGGAGGCAAATTCTGAAACTCGAACGTCACCAGCGTACCGCGTGTTTCCGGTGCCAGGGTGATCGCCATCGTCATTTCGCCCTGGTTTGCGGGGTCCGCTGAATCGAACCTGATGGCCTGGACGACGCGATGCGGCGAGGCAATCGACACAAACCTGGAGGAAAACCGGTCTTCACGTGCCGCTGACTTGCCGATCGATGCTGGTTCCGTGTCAGGGTAATAGAGGGACATGCGGTATCCGCCCCCGACACGCAAGTCGAACTCGTGAACCTTCGCGGTCATGGCGTCCGGCGCCTGCCAGATTTCCAGGGCGGATTGATCGACCAGAGCCGCAAAGATCTCCTCAGGAGACGCGGAGATCAATCGGGATACTCGGGATGTGGGACCAGACGAACTGGCTGACATAGCGCACACTCCCTGGTCTCAGGACATCTGCAGGAGGAGCCGTTTCAGATCGACGCGCCCGTCGTAGATCGCGCGTCCAATGATCACCCCGGAGACGCCGGTGCCCTGTAGCCCGAGGACGTCTTCGGGGGAACCGATACCGCCGGATGCGATGACGCCGGCGGTCGTGGATCCCACCATTTGCCTGAGCGCGTCGACGTTCGGGCCGGTGAGGGTACCGTCGCGACGAATGTCCGTGAAGATGATGTGGCAGACACCCGACTCACCCATGACTCGAGCCGTTTCGAATGCGTCGGCCTCGGTCTGTGTTTCCCATCCCGACGTCGCGAGTTTACCGTCGCGCGCATCGAGGCCGACGGCAATTCGGTCAGCGTGGCTCCGAACGGCCGTGGTTACCAACGATGGATCGTTGACCGCGACCGAGCCGAGGATGACCCGGTCAACGCCGGAGCCGAGCAGGTTGTCGATCGTCGTGAGCGACCTGATTCCGCCGCCAACCTGCAACCGGCATCCGACGGCGGCACGAATCCGGAGGATGGCGTCCAGGTTGTGGCCGACGCCGGAACGGGCGCCGTCGAGGTCCACGATGTGGATCCATGCAGCTCCCGCGGCTTCCCACCGGCGGGCGGCGTCGACAGGGTCCGCATCGAAGGTGGTTTCCCGGTCGAAGTCGCCTTCCACCAGCCGGACGGCATTGCCACCGCGGATATCGATCGCGGGATAGATGATCATGATGCCACCACGCTCCGAGCCAGGTTCACCCAGCGATCGAGCAGGGCGATGCCGACATCGCCGCTCTTCTCTGGATGGAACTGGGTACCCCAGATGTTGCCGTGCGCGATCACGGCTGGAATCTCGACGCCATAGGCGGTGATACCCGCGACATCACCCGGGCGATCCGGCTGGATCAGGTATGAGTGGACGAAATAGAAGATGGCATCGGGCTCGCCGGCGAATGGACCGTTCTCGGTGAATCGCACCGTGTTCCAGCCCATGTGTGGCGACTTGACGCTGGTGGGCAGGCGCACGCCGCAGCCGGGAAGCAGGCCGAGTCCCGTGGTTGGTCCTTCCTCCTGATCCCCGAACAGCAGTTGCATGCCAAGACAGATGCCCAGAAGTGGGGTGCCAGAGTCTGCCGCCGAGATCATCGCATTGGCGATACCGCTCGACCGCAGACGGTCCATCGCCGCTCGGGCGTTGCCCACACCGGGAAACACGATGGCGCTTGCATCTGCAATGGTGTCAGGGTCGCCGGTGATGACTGGAGCCTCGTCGAGTCGCATCAGCGCCCGTTCGATGGATCGCAGGTTGCCCGCTCCGTAGTCGACGATGGCGATCATGCCAGGACTCCCTTGGTCGATGGGATGCCTGCGTGTCCGGTGCACCGAATGGCTCCGCGGAGGGCAACCGCGCCGGCCTTGAAGATGGCCTCGGCCGCATGGTGGCTGTTGCGGGCGCGCAGCAGGTCGATGTGAACGGTGAGTCCTGCGTTGACGGCGAACGCGCGCCAGAACTCCTCGATCAGGCTGCTGGCAAAGTCCCGGCCGATCACCGATTCCGGAAATGCTGCATGGAAGTCGAGGTACGGGCGGCCGGAGCAGTCGATCACCACGCGGGCCAGCGCCTCGTCGAGCGGAGCGTAGGCGTATCCGAAGCGCTCGATCCCAACCCTGTCCCCAAGCGCCGTCCTGAGTGCCTGGCCGAGCGTGATTCCGACATCTTCGACCGTGTGATGCGGGTCGATCTCGATATCGCCGGAGGCATCGACAGACAGCGCGAACCGCCCGTGACGAGCCAGCGCGTGCAGCATGTGATCCAGAAACGGCACGCCGGTGTCGACCTTGATGTCACCGGAGGTGTCGAGGTCGATCGTCACGGTGACGGTCGTTTCGCTGGTCGCCCGGGTGATGGACGCGATGCGGGCGGTCATGAGGCAACGATCCCTTCCTTGTGTGATGCGATTTTGCGTTCCAGCACGGCGACGAGCTGGTCATGGTGCTCGGGAAGACCGATGGAGATGCGGATCGTGTGGCGAAGCCCCGGATCGTCGTATCCGCGCACCAGCAGACCCTCCTGTGCGAGCGCTGAGACAAATGGCATGGCATCGGGACCGGGCAGGGCGACAAGCAGGAAATTCGTCGCGGAGGGAATCACGGTCACGCCGTCCAGTGCATTGAGCGCAGCTGCGAGTCGATCCCGCTCGCTGACGATGCGATCGGCATTGGCGCGCAGGTGGTCGAGATCGTCGAGACTGGCGGTGGCCACAGCGGCGGCCGGCGCCGAGATATTGAAGAACGCAGGTGCCGCCCGGCGGAACCAGGGCATGAGCGCGTCCGGGAACACGCCGTAGCCCACCCGGAATCCGGCTAGCCCAGCGAACTTGCTCATGGTGCGCAGCGTGATGACATTGTCGTAGCGGTCCGCGAGCTCGGTGTGACTGACACCGGAGAATTCCGCATACGCCTCGTCGATCGCGACCAGGCAATCGACAGACTCGATGATGCGAACGATGTCCTCCTGGTCGAAGAGGGTGCCCGTCGGGTTGTTCGGGTTGCAGACGATGATGAGCCGGGTGCGCTCGCTGGCATGGTCGATGATCCCGTCGACGGGGAGTGCGTAGTCCGGCGAGTCCCCAAGCGGGATGTCGGTCACGACGGCTCCGTGGAGCTCGAACAGGCTGCGATAGACCCCGAAGGTCGGCTCGTTGATGATGACCTCGGTGCCGGGGTCGATCACTGTCATCGCGAGTGTATTGATGACGTCGTCGAGTCCTGCTCCGACGATGAGCCGGTCGGCGTCGACACCGAGGTAGCGGGCGATGGCGAGACGGAGCTCCGCCTGTTCGATCGCCGGGTACACGTTGCCGGTGTGGAACGCGTCGTACGCGGCCTGCGCCTTCGGGGAGAGTCCAAACGGAGATTCGTTCCAGTTCAGGCGGACGGGAGGATGACCGCCGGTTTCGATCTCCGCGCGGTGGTAGGCGCTTTCCGGCTCGATGTGCCCGCGGATGACTCGTGATGGGGTGAGCGCCATGGTCGTCTCCGAAGAATGTGATCGCGATGAGTCAGTGCCAGGTTGCCGTCGAGCGCGAACCAGGCGTGATCACAGCAACAGCTTGTCGAGCGAGCTGACCAGAATCTCGCTTGCGCCGGCACGCCGCAGCTCCTCGATTTTCTCCCAGAAGTCCTCTTCGCGGATTGCGGTGTGAACCGCGAACCAACCCTCATCGGCAAGGGGAACGACCGTCGGTGCCTTCAGGCCAGGAATGACCGCACGGATGGCCGGCAGCGACGCCGCCGGCGCGTTCATCATCACGTACTTGTATTTCTCGGCCGCTTCTACTGCCTTGATCCGCATCAGGAGACGGTCGATGTTCTCGCGGCGCGATGGGTCGACCAGCGCGTCCCGGTTGGCGATGAGCACCGCTTCGGACTCCAGGATGGAGTGGATGGGCCTGAGGTCGTTCAACTGAAGCGACGACCCGGTGGCGGACAGGTCGACGATGGCGTCCGCAATGTCGAGCGCCGGAGCGATCTCCACCGAGCCACTGATGGTGATGATCTCCGGAGTCCCGCCAAGCGCCTGAAAGAACCGCCGCGTTGACGATGGATAGCTGGTGGCGATGCGGCTGTTCAGCAACTCTTCCGGCGAGGTGACCGGAGACTCGTTCGGAACGGCGATCACGAGCTCACAGT